>JAYQUR010000165.1:0-7586 GCA_038148075.1 Alphaproteobacteria bacterium
GCTGTCGCACGTCGTTGTAGACGGGCATACGGAAATCGGCCCGAATGCGCGAATCTATCCCTTTGCCTCGATCGGCCATCAGCCCCAGGACATGAAGTTCAAGGGCGAGCCTTCCCGCCTCACCATCGGTGCGAACAATATTCTGCGCGAGCATGTCACCATCAATCCCGGGACCGAAGGCGGCGGAATGCTGACCAGCATAGGGAACAACTGCCTGATGATGGTCGGCGCGCACGTGGCGCACGATTGTATCGTGGGAAACCACGTCATCATGGCGAACAACGCGACGCTAGCCGGACATGTGACGGTCGAGGACTTCGCGATCATCGGCGGTTTGTCCGCGGTTCACCAGTTCTGCCGTATCGGCAAGCATGCGATGGTCGGCGGCATGTCGGGCGTCGAGAACGACGTCATCCCGTACGGCTCGGTCATGGGCGACCGCGCCCGGTTGAGCGGGCTGAACATCGTTGGTCTCAAGCGGCGCGGATTCTCGCGTAGCGACCTGTCCGCACTGCGGAAAGCCTATCGTCTGATGTTTGCGGAAGAGGGCACGATGGCGGAACGGATCGAGGATGTGCTCGAGACCTACAGCGCCCACGAAGCGGTGATGGAAATCATCGATTTCATCCGGTCGGATTCGAACCGGGCGATATGCCAGCCAAAAGCCGAGCAGGGTGGCTAAGCTCGGGATCATCGCCGGCGAGGGCTCGCTTCCCGGAGAGATTATCGATGCCTGCCGCGCGAGCGGACGGGAATTCTACGTACTCGCCTTCGAAGGTAGCGCCGATGCCGATGTTATCGGCGATGCCCCCGTCGAATGGATACGCATGTCGGAGATCAGCGGCGCGCTGGCGACGGCCCGGCGCGAGGGGGTCGAGGAACTTGTGCTCGTCGGTCGGATCCCGCGGCCGTCTCCGTTGGACCTCCTGCGAGACGCCCGGTCCGCAAAGTTTATCGCGAAAATCGGAAAGCGGATCCTCGGAGACGACAACCTTCTTTCGGCCGTCGTAAAGGAACTCGAGGAAACGGAAGGGTTCCGCATCGTTGCGCCGGATATGCTGCTTGGCGACCTGTTGGCGCCCGAGGGCGTTCTTACCAGGCGTGAACCGTCGGCGGAAGAGAATGCCGACATCGTGCGCGGCATTGCCGTGGTGCGGGCGCTCGGGCAATTCGATATCGGGCAAGGGGCGGTCATCCAGAACGGCACGGTGCTCGGCGTCGAGGGTGTCGAGGGTACCGATGCGCTCATGGCACGGTGCGGCCCATTCGTGCAGGGCGAGCTGCCGGGCGGGGTTCTGGTGAAGCTTCCCAAGCCGGGCCAGGAACGGCGGACCGACCTGCCCGCGATCGGACGCTCCACGGTCGAGAATGCCGCGGCGGCGGGTCTGCGGGGTATTGCCGTCGAAGCGGGCGGCGCCTTGATCGTATCGCGTTCCGAGACGATCGCCGCCGCCGATGCGGCGGGGCTGTTCATTATCGGCTTTCCCGACTGAGTCGGTATGGCCGGACCGGATACACAGGCGCCGCTCGTCTGGCTCATCGCAGGCGAACCGTCCGGGGATCTGATCGGGGCTCGTCTGATAGCAGCGCTGCGCGAGAAAACCGGCGGCAACATCCGTATCGCGGGGATCGGCGGCGAGGCGATGCAGGCGGAAGGCCTCACGTCGCTGTTTCCCATATCCGATATCGCCCTGATGGGGGTCGTCGAAATCATACACAGGATCCCCCGGATCAAACGCCGCATGCGCGAAACGATTGCCCGGATCAAGAGCGACCGTCCGGCGATTGTCGTCTCGATCGACGTACCGGGCTTCTGTTTCGAGGTATGGAAGGGACTGCGCGATACGAACATTCCGCTGATCCATTACGTCGCGCCGACGGTATGGGCATGGAGGCCGCGCCGCGCCAAGGCGTTTGCGGCGGAGCTTGACCACCTGCTTGCGCTGCTTCCGTTTGAACCTCCTTTTTTCGAGAAAGAAGGATTGCCCTGCACATTCGTCGGACACCCCGTGCTAGAAGGCGGAGCGGGGAGGGGCGATGGCGCTGCGTTTCGAGCGAAGCACGGCATCGGCCCGGATGCGCTGGTCGTCTCGGTCCTGCCGGGGAGCCGGCACGCAGAGATCAAGCGCCTGACCGCGGTGTTTCGGGGAGCAGCGGACAAGATCGTCAGGCGTCATCCCGACGTCGTGTTCGCCTTTCCGACGGTTTCGTATATCCGCGAAGCGCTCGAAAGCCGCATCGCGGGCTGGCCGGGGCGGGCTGTCGTCGTCGATACGATCGGCGAAAAGTTCGATGCGATGGCGGCATCGTCGGCCGCGATGGCGGCGTCTGGCACCGTATCGCTGGAATTGGCGCTCGCGGGCGTCCCGCATACGGTCGCTTATCGCCTGAACCCGATCACTATCGCGGTCATCAAGATCATGCACGGCGTGCGCCAGCAATTCGTCAATCTGGTGAACATCCTGCTGGAGCGCGAGGCGATACCGGAACTGATTCAGGCCAGATGCCGATCGGAGATCGTCGCGGCGGAGACCCTGGCGCTGCTGGACGACGAGGCCGCGCGGTCCGCGCAGCTCGCGGCAATGCACGAGGCGCTCGACATGCTTCGGCCGCCGAACGGCAATCCGAGCGAGACTGCGGCAGGCGTCGTGTTGTCGTATCTGGACCCGGCGCGGTAAAGTCGGAAAAGCCAAAACGGGAGAGCAAGGGAAATGTCATCTGACAAGAGCGGCTACCGGCTGCTGCACACGATGATCCGCGTGAAGGATCTGGACAAGTCGATCGATTTCTATTCGCGCCATCTGGGTATGGAGGTGCTTCGCAAGAAGGATTTTCCCGGCGGCGAGTTCACCAACGTGTTCATGGGCTACGGTGACGAAAGCGATCACACTGTCCTCGAACTCACGTACAACTGGGGACAGGAAGACGCCTATACGCACGGCTCCGGTTTCGGTCATCTGGCCGTCGCGGTACCGGATATCTACAAGGCATGCGAGGTTATGGAGGCCGAAGGGGTCAGTATCCCGCGTCCGCCCGGGCCGATGGCGCACGGCACCTCGGTCATTGCCTTCATCGAGGATCCGGACGGCTACAAGATCGAATTGATCGAACGAAACTGACGGCGGTCCGGACCGTCCGATAAAAAAGGCCCCTTAACGGGGCCTTTTTCGGATGCGGTTCGCGCGGGGTCAGCGCTTGTCGATGGGAACGAAATCGCGTTTCGTCGGCCCGACATAGAGCTGGCGCGGCCGGCCGATCTTCTGGCCAGGGTCCTCGATCATTTCGTTCCACTGGGCGACCCAGCCTACCGTCCGCGCAACCGCGAACAGGACGGTGAACATCGAGACCGGAATGCCGATCGCTCGGAAGATGATGCCGGAATAGAAGTCGACGTTCGGGTAGAGCTTGCGCTCTACGAAGTACTCGTCCTCGAGGGCGATGCGTTCCAGTTCCATCGCGAGCTTGAGAAGCGGTTCGTCCTCATTGCCCATCGCGCCCAGGACTTCGTGGCAGGTCTCGCGCATGATGCGCGCGCGCGGATCGAAGTTCTTGTAGACCCGGTGGCCGAAGCCCATCAGGCGGAAGGGATCGTCCTTGTCCTTCGCTTTTTTGACGAATTCGTTGATGTGATCGACGCTGCCGATCTCGTGCAGCATGTTGAGCACGGCTTCGTTCGCGCCGCCGTGCGCGGGGCCCCATAGGCTTGCGATGCCGGCGGCGATGCAGGCGAACGGATTGGCGCCCGAAGAGCCGGCGAGGCGGACGGTCGACGTGGACGCATTCTGCTCGTGATCCGCGTGGAGGGTCAGAATGCGGTCCATCGCGCGGGAAATCACCGGATCGACGTTGTAGACCTCGCACGGGGTCGAGAACATCATGTGGATGAAGTCTTCGGCGTAGGACAGGTCGTTCCGCGGATACATGAACGGCTGGCCGATGGAATACTTGAACGCCCAGGCGGCGATGGTCGGCATTTTCGCGATCAACCGGTAAGAGGCGATCATGCGTTGGCGCGGGTCGGAGATATCCGTGGAGTCGTGATAGAAGGCTGCCAGCCCGCCGACGACGCCGCACATGACGGCCATCGGATGTGCGTCGCGCCGGAAACCGTCATAGAACTTGTGCAGCTGTTCGTGCACCATCGTGTGATAGGTGATGTCGTGGACGAACTTGTCCTTTTCGTCCTGGCTCGGCAGATCGCCCTTGAGCAGCAGGTAGCAGACTTCCATGAAATCGCAGTTCTGGGCCAGATCCTCGATCGGATAGCCGCGATACATCAGGACGCCCTCGTCGCCGTCGATGTATGTGATCTTGGAATCGCAGCTGCCGGTCGCCATGAAGCCGGGGTCGAAAGTGAAATAATCCATTTCCGAATAGAGCTTGCGGATATCGATCACCTTCGGGCCGATCGTCCCTTCCAGCAACGGCATGTTCATTTCCTTGCCGGTGGAGTGATCGATCAAGGTCACGCTGTCTTTCGGCGCGTTTGCCCCGGAATCATTGCTCATTACGGTGTCCCTTTGGTTTCAGGATTTGTTGTGCGAGGCGTTCCGCCAGCCCCGAATTGCGGACGGAAAATAGCTCTTTCCGCCTTTTTTAGCAAACATTGCACTGCACCATAACTCTTGCGGCGACGGCGTGCCGTCAGCCAGGAGCAGCATCGCGGATCCGCGCGAGCGTCTCTTCGCGGCCGAATATCGCGGCGACCTCGAAAATTCCCGGAGAAACGGTGGTTCCGGTAAGGGCGGCCCGTAGCGGCTGAGCGACCGCACCGAGTTTGATATCCTTCTTCTCGATGAAGGCGCGGACCGCGCCGTCGATCGCTTCTTCCGTCCAGTCCCCGACCCCATCCAGATCCGCGGCTAGTTCGCCGAGCAGCGCCCGGGCCTCGGGCGTCAGTAGGCCGGCGGCTTTCTCGGTAAAGATGAGCGGCCGACCTATCGCATAAATCATCGCGTTTTCAACAAGTTCAGGAATAGTGTTTGCGCGGGACTTTAGGGAATTCATCCCGTTCAGCACGCGCCTTTTCACGTCTTCCGACAGCGGTGCCCCGGTGGCTTCCTCCAGGCCAGGCAGGGTCAGCGCAAGCAGACGGTCGTTGTCCGCCGCGTCGATGTAGCGCCCGTTGAGGTGCGCGAGCTTGTCGTAGTCGAACCGCGCGGCGCCCTTGTTGATCCCCGAAATATCGAACCATTCGGCCGCTTGGTCCATGTCGAAGAATTCGTCGTCGCCGTGGCTCCAGCCCAGCCGGCACAGGTAGTTCAGCAGCGCTTCGGGCAGATATCCCATGTCGCGATAGGCTTCGACCCCCAGCGCGCCGTGCCGTTTGGAGAGCTTTGCGCCGTCCGCCCCGTGGATCAGCGGAATATGGGCGTAAACCGGCGGTTCCCAGCCCAACGCCCGGAAAATTTGGGTCTGGCGGAAGGCGTTGGTTAGATGATCGTCGCCGCGGATGGCATGGGTGACGCCCATGTCGTGATCGTCGACGACGACGGACAGCATGTAGGTCGGCGTCCCGTCCGCCCGCAGCATGATTAAGTCGTCGAGTTCCGAGTTGGCGACCTCGACACGGCCCTGAACGGCGTCCTCGATGACGGTGGTACCCTCCTGAGGCGCGCGGAACCGGATGACGGGGTCCACGCCTGCCGGCGCTTCCGACGGGTCGCGGTCGCGCCAGGTGCCATCGTAGCGCATCGAGCGTTTTTCGGCCTTCGCCTGCTCGCGCATGGCGTCCAGTTCTTCCGGCGTGCAGTAGCAGCGATAGGCCAGGCCCCGGTCGAGCAGACTCTGCGCGGCCTCCGCATGCCTGCCCCGGCGGCTGAACTGGTAGACCGGCTCGTCGTCCCAGTGGAGACCCAGCCATTCGAGTCCGGCCAGGATCGCATCGATGGCCTCGGGCGTGGACCGCTTGCGGTCCGTGTCCTCGATCCGGAGCAGGAACTTCCCGCCCGTATGGCGCGCGTAGAGCCAGTTGAACAGCGCTGTCCGAGCGCCGCCGATATGGAGGAATCCCGTGGGCGAGGGGGCAAACCGGGTGACGACCGACATCGTACTCCGCAATCTCGTTCAGAAGAGTGGGTAAATCGCGGGGGATTTAACACATGGCGGCCGCTTCGGCTATCATTCCCCACTGCATCGCTGCGAAGGACGTGCCATGGCCACCCGTTCACCGGCGAACAGGGCAATATCCGGAACGCCCGCGCTCGAAACGGCGCGGCGGGCGGCCCGGTCTGGCTTCGCCACGGAGAATGGACGGCTTTTCCTCTGGATACCCGTCCTGTTCGGGGTCGGTATCGCAATATATTTCGGCCTGGATCGGGAACCCGTCCGGTATATCGGGCCGTTGGCGGCGGGGACGTGCGCGGCGGTTGCGTTCGCCCTCCGCTGGAAGGGAACGGCCGGGTTTATCTTTCCGGCAGCCTTGGCTGTCGCCGCCGCGGGCTTCTCGATCGCTCAGTTTCGAACCATGGCGGTCGAGGCGCCCCGGCTGGAGCGGGAAACCGGCCCGTTGACGTTTAGCGGGCGCGTGCTTTCCGTCGAGACGCAAGCGCGCGGGGTTCGCCTCCTGTTGGACCGCCTCGAGGGCGAGCGTCTCGCCAGATCCGGAGAATTGCCGGCGCGCGCCCGGATTTCGCTTCGGACCGGTGGGGACCAGATATCGCCCGGCGACCGGATTTCGGTGCTTGCGGTTCTTCAGCCGCCGCCGTCGCCGTCGTTCCCGGGGGGATACGATTTCGCGCGCGCGGCCTGGTTTTCCCGGATCGGCGCCGTCGGGTACGCGCTGGGCGCACCGCGCGCCGTCGACGCCGGGTCGGAAGGATCGCTTCGGACCTGGATCGCCGGCGTACGCCGCGACGCGACCACCCGGATTCTCGCCGCGACGCCGAAAGACAGCGCGCCTGTCGCGGCCGCTCTGATGACAGGTGAGCGTCGGGCGATCCCGGAAGAAACGCTCGCAAACATGCGCGATGCGGGCCTCGCGCACCTGCTGGCGATCTCTGGTCTCCATATCGGGCTGGTTGCGGGCTTGCTGTTCTTCTTGGTGCGTTTCGGGCTGGCGGCGGTCGAACCCGTCGCGCTCCGATATCCGATCAAGAAGATCGCAGCGGTCGCAGCCGTTGTAGGCGCGTTCCTGTATCTGCTGATTTCCGGGGCGACGATCCCGACCGAAAGGGCGTTCCTCATGGCCGCCATCGCCTTCGGGGCCATTCTGATCGACCGGACGCCGATTTCCATGAGGCTGGTCTCGGTCGCGGCAGTGGCCGTCCTGGCGATGTCGCCCGAAAGTCTCCTGACAGCGAGTTTCCAGATGTCGTTTGCCGCTGTCGTCGCGCTGGTCGCAGGATACGAGGCAGCAGCGCCGCGTTTCGCCGAATGGCGGAGTTCGGGCTGACTCGCATCGCGGTTCGGACTGTTTCTCGCCGCGACATTGTTGACCACCCTGATTGCGACGGCCGCGACGTCTCCGTTCGCGATGTACCATTTCAACCGGTTGGCTCTCTTCGGGCTGGCGGCGAATCTCGTCGCTGTTCCGATCACCGCGTTCTGGATCATGCCATGGGCGGTGGCGGCGTTCGTTCTCATGC
>JAYQUR010000166.1:0-7489 GCA_038148075.1 Alphaproteobacteria bacterium
CGTATGCGCCGCCATCGCCTATGATCGGCTTGAACAGTCCGCACACACGAACTATCGATGGGGCCGGAACAATAAGGGAGTTGCCACATGAGCCTCAGTTCTCTCGACCATTGCTCGATCCGCACGGTCAAGCTGGAGGAAACCCGCGAGTTCTACGTCGACGTGCTCGGCATGGTCGACGGCGACCGGCCGGATTTTCCGTTTCCCGGGGCGTGGCTCTATGTCGACGGCGTCGCCGTCGTCCACCTCGTCGGCGTCGATCCCGACGACCCGTCCGGCCTGCAGCAGTATCTCGGGGGCGAAATCAGCGCCGAAGCGCTCGACGGTTCCGGGGCGTTCGATCACATCGCTTTCCGGGCGCGCGAGCCCGAGAAGCTGATCGCCCGGCTCAAGGACAAGGGCTATCCGTTCAAGGAACGCCAGGTCCCCAACATGGATCTGTTCCAGGTCTTCGTCGACGATCCCAACGGGATCACGGTGGAACTCAACTACTGGGCGGAAGACCAGAAGGCGGCCTGACGATGGCAGAAGCGCCAGCGATAATTGCCGGCTCGGACACGCCTTCCCGCGAGGAGATGGTCGAGCGCGCCCATGCGATGACCGCCAAACTCGCGGCGCGTGCCGGCGAGGTCGAGAGTACCCGTGAGATTCATCCCGATACGGTGCGGGACTTCTGGGACACACGTCTGTGGACGGCGATCAAACCCAAACGGTATGGCGGGCTGGAACTCGACTACGGCAGCATCATCGACCTGTCGGACCCGATAGCGCGGGGCTGCGCGTCGACCGCCTGGATCTACGTGAACCTGCTGAGCCATGACTGGATGCTGCCGATGTGGCGGCCGGAAGCTCAAGACGAAGTCTGGAAAGACAATCCGACGGCGCTGATCGCGTCGTCGCTGGTCGCGACGGCGGGCGTCGCCAAGCCGGTTTCGGGCGGCTACGAGATTTCCGGCCAGTGGCCCTATTGCAGCGGGATCGACCCGAGCGACTGGATGATGATGGCCGCCATGATCGAGGACGACGGCCCGCGCCGGCCTCTGTGGCTCGTGGTGCCGCGCGACGCCTTTGAGGAAATCGATACGTGGCACGTCGGCGGCCTGGTCGGAACCGGCAGCCGGGACGTGAAAGGCGAGGGGATTTTTGTCCCCGAACATATGACGCTGTCGCCGGCCGATGCGCGCGGCGGGCCGACGCCCGGCTCCGCGCACGTGCCAAATATCCTGTATCAGTTGCCCGTCCTCGGCCTGTTTCCGCATATCCTGCTCGGCCCCATGATCGGCATCGCGCAGGGCGCCTATGACGACTACGTGGCGGAAATGCGCGAGCGGCTGTCGACCTACAACAATTCGCGTCTGGCGGAACATACGCAAATCCAGATGCGGGTCGCCGAGGCGTCCGCATTGATCCAGGCGGCGCGGCTTCTCGGCCACGACAACATCCGGGAGGGAGAGCGTGTCGCCGAATCCGGCCGCGCGCCCACGGTCGCCGAAAAGGTCCGCTGGCGCCGCGACGGAGCGTTTGCCGCACAGAATTGCGTGAAGGCGCTACAGCTCCTTCAGGGAGCGGTCGGCGCGGCGGGGATATATCGCTCGCATCCGTTCGAGCGCCGCGTTCGCGACATGAATGCCGCCGCCACGCAGATCCAGATGAACTTCGATATCAACGGTGCCGAGTTCGGCCGTGTCGAGCTTGGCCTGGAGCCGGTCAACAAGGCTATCTGAGGAAACACGATGCCCCGACTTCCCGCGCTGTCGCCCCAGGAACTGGAAGAGCTCAAGGACGACCTTCAGCTCGTAACCGAAAACCTCGGCGGCACGTTGCCGAACAGCATGCTGACGCTGGCCCGCCGGCCCAAGATCATGAAGGCGGCCAGAAATCTCTGGCTGGAGACCGTCATGGAGCCCGGCGATGTGTCGCGCGGGCTCAAATGGCTGATCGCGCACGTCGTCAGCGTTTCCGCGGGCTGCCAGTACTGTGCGGCCCATACCGGCGAGAATTCGAATATCGCCGACATGCCGGCGGAGAAGATCGAAGCGGTCTGGGACTACGAACGCAGCCCGCTTTTCAACGACGGCGAACGTGCGGCTCTCCGGGTCGCTCAGGGCGCTGCGCAAGCGCCGAACGCGGTCACCGACGCCGACTTCGAGGAATTGCGCAAGCACTGGGACGACGGCCAGGTGGTCGAGATCATCGCGACCATCTCCGTCTTCGGCTTCTTCAACCGCTGGAACGACACGATGGCGACCGAGCTCGAGTCCAACCCGCTTCGTTTTGCCGAAGAGCATCTGTCGCCGGCAGGCTGGAACGTCGGCAAGCACGCGGCGGAGTAATTTTTCAGCCGTTCCATGTTACTCTCGAGGTACGGAGTCTCCGACAAGAGGGCAGGTCGCAATGAAACGTTACGCTATCGCTGCATGCTTGGCGCTGATTGTCGCCGGTGCGGGCGTCGCGACGGCCCATGAAGGGCTGCATGGCGCCGTCAAGAAGCGCATGGACATCATGTCGGGCTTCGGAAAATCGCTGAAATCGCTTTCGACGACGCTCAAGAAGGGCGGCAAATGGGACGTCCCCGCCGTCGCGAAAGTGGCCCGGGGCATTCATGCGCACGCCGAACAGCTTCCCAAGCTGTTTCCCAAGGGCGATATCCCGCCGCACAGCCGGTCGACCCCGCAAATCTGGGAGCAATGGGGAGAATTCAACGCGCTTCTGGCCGAACTGGAGGCGAAGGCGGACAGGTTCGCCGACGCCGCGGAGGCGGGCGATCATGCGGGCGCGGAAAAGGCGTTCCACGACATGGGCATCACCTGCCGCAATTGCCAAAAGACGTTCCGCGCGCCGAAACGGAACTGATCCGGCCCAATATCCCATCTTGAAGCGCCTTCGCGGGCATGGCATAAGGTAATTGTTGATTAATCAACAATTCGATATACCAACGTTTCCCGGCCGGTTGGGCGGCCGGTCCCTGATTTGGGGTGACGGGACATGAAATCGCTACTTTCACTGACGGTGAACGGCAGGCAGCGCGACGACGCGGTTGCCGGCAACCTGCTGCTGGTCGACTACCTGCGCGAGGTCGTCGGACTGACAGGGACCAAGATCGGCTGCGACGGCGGCGAATGCGGCCTGTGCACGGTGCTCGTCGACGGAAAGGCGCAGCATGCCTGCCTGACGCTGGCTGCGACCTGCCAGGGCAAGTCGGTCGAGACGATCGAATCGCTGGCCGACGGCGGACGGCTCAATGCCATCCAGCGCGGCTTCCACGAGAAGCTCGGCGCGCAATGCGGTTACTGCACGCCCGGCATGGTGATGGCGGCGGAGGGCCTGCTGCGCGAGAACCCCGATCCCGACGAAGCGACGATCCGGACCGAGATGGCGTCCAACATCTGCCGTTGCACCGGATACGTGAAGATCGTCGAGGCGGTCCAGTTCGCGGCGGACGAGATCAAGCGCGCCGGCAAGGGCAGGGAGGCCGCGTGATGGACGGAAACGGACCCGTTGCCCCAATCCGTTCCATCGGCGTTCCGATGCCGATGGTGGACGGACCCGAGAAGATCTCCGGAAAGGCCCAGTACACAGCCGATTTCTACGACCATGGCGCGCTCGTGGGCGCAATCAAACGCAGCCCCGTCGCGCACGCGAGGATTCTTTCCGTCGATACCTCGGCGGCCGAAGCCCTGCCCGGGGTGCACGCGGTCATCACCGGTTCCGAGACAGACGAGGGGCACGGCGTCCTGCCCGTGTCGCGGACGGAGCTTCCCATCGCGTTCGACAAGGTGCGCTATCGCGGCGAGCCAGTCGCCGCTGTCGCGGCCGACAGCATCGAGATCGCGCGGCAGGCCTGCGACCTGATCCGCGTCGAGTACGAGGAGTTGCCGGCCTACTTCACCGCGGCGGACTCGATGGCGGACGGGACCGTCGATATTCACGAGCACCGGCCCGGAAACATCGAGCGCCATGTCGACTACGAAATCGGCGACGCGGATGCCGGTTTCGCCGAAGCCGACCTGATCCACGAGACCGAATATCACTGCGCCGAGGTCTGCCAGGTGCAGACCGAGCCGCACGCCGCGTTCGCGGAATATGACGGCGAGCGCGACGAACTGACGGTCAGGGCCAGCACGCAGGTGCCGTACTACGTGCATCTGATGCTGTCCAAGATCCTCAAGATGCCGAAATCGAAGATACGGGTGATCAAGCCCTATCTCGGCGGCGGCTTCGGATGCCGGACGGAAGCGCTCAACGTGGAGATGATCACCGCCATGCTGGCGCGCCGGGCGAAAGGCACCGTGCGCACGGTCATCAGCCGCGAAGATACCTTCATCACCCATCGCGGCCGGCCCGAGCAGACGGTGAAGATCCGCATGGGGATGAAGAAGGACGGCCGCGTCACGGCGGTGGAGTGTTCGACCGTGCAGCGCGGCGGCGCGCATTCCGGCTACGGCATCGTCACCATCCTCTATTCCGGCTCGATGCTGTTCGCGATCTACGATCTGCAGAACGTGCGCTACGACGGCAAGCGCGTGCTGACCAACACGCCGCCCTGCGGCGCGTTCCGGGGGCACGGCACCGTCAACGTCCGCCACGCATTCGAGAACGCGATGGACGAGATGGCGGTCAAGCTGGGGCTCGATCCGTTCGCCGTCCGGCGCGTCAATCTGATCAGGGAGATGGGCCACGTCGCCAACGATCTCTGGGTCAATTCCTACGGACTGCCCGAATGCCTCGACATCGTCGAGAAGGCGTCGGGCTGGAAAGACCGCAAGGGCAAGCTGCCGGCCGGCAAGGGGCTCGGTCTTGCCTGCTCGCACTACGTCTCCGGCGCCTCCAAGCCGGTGAACTGGACCGGTGAGCCCCACGCGACTGTCAATCTCAAGCTCGACTTCGACGGCAGCATCGTGATCCTGACCGGCGCGTCCGAAATCGGCCAGGGATCGTCGACGATCCTGGTCCAGTGTGTCTCGGAGGTGCTCGGCATCGACCCGGCGCGGGTGAAGATCATCGCGGCCGACAGCCGCGTGACGCCGAAGGACAATGGTTCGTATTCGTCCCGCGTTACCTACATGGTCGGCAATGCGGCGATCGAGGCGGCCAACAATCTGAAGGGCGTGCTGATCGAAGCGGCGGCCCGCAAGCTCGACGTCAACCCCGAGGATGTCGAATGTCTCGGCGAGGTCTACCGAGCCGGTACCCAGGACGAGGGCATGTCCTTCGAGGACGTCGTCATGGCGGCGCTCGAAGGCACCGGCACCATCACCGTCAAAGGCAATTTCGACACGCTGCCCGAAAGCTGGGGCGGCAAGAAGTACCGCGGTGCGGCGATCGGCGGGTCCATGGCGTTCGCTTATGCCGCGCAGGTCGTCGAGGTGACGGTCGATCCGGATACCGCCGAAATCAAGGTCGACAAGGTCTGGGTCGCACACGATTGCGGCAAGGCGCTGAACCCGCTCACCGTCGAGGGGCAGATCCAGGGATCCGTCTGGATGGGCATGGGCCAGGCGATGACCGAGGAGACCCGTTATCACGACGGGCTGATGATCACCGGAAACATGCTCGACTACCGGGTGCCGACGTTCGTGGAATCGCCGCCGATCGAGGCGCATATCGTCGAATCGAACGACCCGCACGGCCCGTTCGGCGCGAAGGAGGCGGGCGAAGCGTCGCTCGCCGGCTTCCTGCCCGCCTTGACGAGTGCCGTCGCCGATGCGCTCGGCGTTCGCGTTCACGAATTGCCGGTAACGCCCGACCGTTTGATGCAGGCGCTCGAGGATTACGAGCGCGAAACCGGCGTCGCGGCGGAGTAGGGGAGCCGTCATGGAACACATGCCCGATTTCACGCTGCATCGCCCGGAAACGGCGGCGGAAGCCGTCCGGTTGAAGGCATCCGATGCGAATTCCCGCTATCTCGCGGGCGGCACCGACATGATCGTCAACGTGCGCCGCGGCATCGAGACGCCGGCGACGATGATCGATCTGACCTCTATCGAAGAGATCGCATCCGTGTCGGTCGAGGACGGCGGTGTGCGCATCGGCGCTGGGGTCAAGCTCAAGGACCTCGCGAGCCATCCGGACATCCGCGCGCGCTGGACTGCCGTCGCGGAAGCGGCCGCGTCCGTCGCCGGGCCGACCCACCGTCAGTACGGCACCGTCGGCGGCAATCTGTGCCTCGATACGCGCTGCCTCTACTACAACCAGTCGCAGTGGTGGCGCGAGAGCAACAATTTCTGCCTCAAGCACAAGGGCGAGGTCTGCCACGTTGCGCCCGGCGGCAAGCGCTGTTTCGCGGCCTTCTCCGGCGACGTCGCACCGGCGATGCTGGTGTTCGGCGCGACCGTGGATCTTGAAGGCCCTGGCGGCGCGCGCACGATCCCGCTGGCCGATCTCTATCGCAACGACGGCATGGATCATCTGACGCTCCAGGACGGGGAACTGCTCGTGTCGGTCTTCCTGCCCGCCGCGCCGGACGGGACGGTGTCGTCCTACGAGAAAGCGCGGATTCGAGGCTCGATCGACTTTCCGCTGGCAGGCGCTGCGGTCCGGTTGCGCATGGATGGCGACATGCTCGCCGATCTCGATATCGCGCTGACGGCCGTCAATCCCTACCCGCACCTGGTGA
Source organism: Alphaproteobacteria bacterium (assembly GCA_038148075.1). Taxonomy (GTDB): domain Bacteria; phylum Pseudomonadota; class Alphaproteobacteria; order MPNO01; family UBA830; genus JAYQUR01. The sequence continues at coordinate 6,617 of JAYQUR010000166.1, forward strand.
AGGGGGGAGACAAGTTTGTCGGAAAGCCGCTCGATGCCGACGCGCTCGATGCGATCCGGGAGGCCGTGCGCACCCAGGCGAAGCCGATGCGGACGACGACCGCCCGGCCCTGGTACCGGCGTCGGGTCGTCGGCGCCCTGGCGCGGCGTCTCGCGGCGCGGCTTGCAGGCTAGGCGCAGCTCGCCCTAGCTGCGGCGCCAGCGCTCGCCGACGAGGCATATCACTTTCGCAACGGTCAATTGGCGGCGGAGCTGCTGTCCGTAGGTCTGGAACCTGCCCGGGGTGAGCGCTGCCGGTGCCGGAAGGTCGCCGGAATCGGCCTCCGGCCGCACGCCTGCACGGCCGATCGCTTCCCGCATCGTGCGCGGCGCCGTCGAATAGGACCGGCCTCTGCGCGGCGCCCCGGCGACATGGATTCCGATGACCTCACCGGCGGCATTCACCCAAGGCCCGCCGCTGATTCCGCTGAGATCCGAGCCGATATCCGGCACGCGGCGCACCTGCGTCCAGGCGATGACCGGCTCGTCGGTGTTGTACCTGCCGCGCGCCAGCATGCGGTTTCGTCCGATGATCTTGGCGTAGACGTCGCCGGGATCGCCCTTCGGATAGCCGAAGGAGTAGCCCGCCTGACCGACGCGCAGCGTGGGATCCCCCACCGGCATGGCCGGCGACCCGCCGCGCGTCCACAGGATGCTGATGTCCGCGCTGGGATACTCCGAGATGCGTTGAACGCGGACCAGCCTCCCCCCCGATTTCTCGAGGCCGACCGCGTCGCATCCGTTGGTCACGTGCCGCGCGGTGAACCAGACGCCGTCGCGGTTGATCGAACAGGCCGTGCCGGTCGCGCTGTTGCGTTTGGTCTCCGATTTGACG
>JAYQUR010000167.1:0-7475 GCA_038148075.1 Alphaproteobacteria bacterium
GTCGGTGACTTTCGGCGCCGACATTTCCGGCTGCAGGTCGTAGGTCGCGACCTTCGGCGACGGGATCAGGATACGATCCTCGCCGGGGAACGGCGTCTCGACGCCGCCGTTGAAGAAGACGGTGACGTGGGCGTATTTCTCCGTCTCGGCGATACGGAGCTGCTTCAGACCGCTGTCCGAAACAAGCTCGCCGAGGATGTTGGCGAGCGCCGTCGGCGGAAACATCGTCGCCATGAAGGCGTTGTGCGCGGTCGAGTACTCGGTGACGCCGAGCGCTGCGGCCGCCGCGACCCGGCGTGCGCGCGCGAAGCCCTCGAAGCCGGGATCGAGAAGCGCCAGCAGGATTTCGCGCGCCCGGTCGGACCGGAAATTTGCCATCAGCACGCCGTCGCCGTCCTTCATGCCGGCATAGCCGCCGATCGAGGCCGGCTCGACGAATTCGTCCGTGACGTCGTTCGCATAGGACGCCGCGATCGCCGCCGCGGCGCTGTCCGCGGTCGCGCCCTTGCCATCGACGATCAGCTCGTAGGCGCGTTCCACACGCTCCCAGCGCTGGTCGCGGTCCATTGCATAAAACCGGCCGCAGAGGGTCGCGATGCGCACGTCCTCGAGTTCGGCGATGGCCGCCTCGAAGTCGGCGACGAAACTGTCAGCGGAGGCCGGTGGCGTGTCGCGCCCGTCGAGGAAAGCATGTATCGCCACCGGGATGCCGTTGTCGGCGAGGATGCCCGCGAGCGCCGCGAGCTGGTCCTGGTGCGAATGCACGCCGCCGGTCGATACCAGTCCCATCAGATGGCATGTCCCGCCGGACTTTTTCAGTTTCGCGACGAACTCGGTCAAAGCAGGGTTGGATGCGATCGAGCCGTCTTCGATCGCCGCATCGATACGGCGGATCTCCTGGTTGACGACGCGGCCGGCGCCGAGATTCATGTGGCCGACCTCGGAATTGCCCATCTGGCCCTGGGGCAGTCCGACATCGATGCCGCAAGTATCGACGAACGCGTGCGGGTATTGCGACCACATGCGGAAGAAGTTGGGCGCGTTCGCCGGCACGATGGCGTTGTCCGTCCCGTCCTCGCGGTAGCCCCACCCGTCCAGCACGCACAGGACAACCGGCCGCAGAGCATCCCGTCTGTCAGCAGTCATTCCGAATCCCGATTTCTCTCAAAACTACCTGGACCATTATATCGTTCCACGGCGGAAATTGGGGAATTTGTCGCGCTAGCCCGCTGTTTTCGCGAAATTTTTACGCCCTGTGGTAGGGATGACCCGCCAGAATCTCCTGCGCCCGGTAGATCTGCTCCGCCAGAAGGGCGCGCGCCAGCATGTGCGGCCATGTCTGGGCGCCGAAAGAGAGCACGGTATCGGCCGAATCGCGGACCTCGGGCGTCAATCCGTCGGCTCCACCGATCAGAAACGCGATATCCCGCCCCGAATCGCGCCATTCGCCGATTTTTACCGCCAATTCGGCGCTTGTAAGCGACTTTCCCCGCTCGTCCAGCGCTACCCGAACGGCGCCGGCGGGGCAGGCACCGGCCAGCAGTTCGCCTTCGCGCATCCGGCGCTCGGCATCGGGGAGCTTCCGGCGTTCCTCGACCTCGCGAATGTCGAACGGCCAGGCGATGCGTCTGGCGAACTTGTCGAGGAGATCGCGCTCGGGGCCCGATTTGAGCCGGCCGACGGCGCAAACGGTAATCCGCATCTAGGGGCGGTCGGCCGCGCTTACTGCGCGGCTTCCGTGTCGACGGCCCACATCTTTTCCAGATTGTAGAAAGCGCGCACTTCGGGCCGGAACAGGTGGACGATCACGTCCTGGGCATCGAGCAGCACCCAGTCCGCCTGCGCCATCCCTTCCGGCGCGGCGCCTTTGACGCCGTGCTTCTTCGCGATCTGAACCAGATATTCGGCCATGGTCGCGACCTGGCGGTTGGACCGCCCGCTCGCAATGATCATGTAATCGGCGATATCCGATTTGCCCGTAAGGTCGATGACGACGATATCTTCGGCCTTGTGGTCCTCGAGCGATGCTTTCATCTCAGCGAGAAGCGCATCCGCCGGCTTCTTGCCGGCCGCGGCTTTTGTTTTCTGCTTGCTCAGCGCGTTTCGTTCCCGTTCTGCGGCGGCCGTTCGACGTCACGGCCGCCCAATTCAGTTATCTTCGTTCGCGTTTTCGCCGTTCCGGCTCTTGTTTCCGTTTCCGCCGATCCGGCTCGCTGCCAGCGCGCGGCGCGCGCGGATCGCCGTCGCCGAGCCGGGATGCAGCCTTGTATGGAAGAACATCCACGCCGGCGGCGCCATGTCGGCGAGGTTGCAGGCGTTGTGCCGCTGAACCTTGAAACGGAAAAACGCCTTGGCGGCCTTGCCGGCAAGCGCATCGAAAGAATAGGGAGCGCGATCGAAAACCGCAATGGGAACCTGATTGAAGATGCGCGTCCAGCTTTGCCAGCGCGAGATCTGGGCGAGGTTGTCGGCGCCCATCAGCCAGACGAACTGGGTCTTCGGAAAGCAGCGTTTCAGGACAGCGAGCGATTCCGCCGTGTAGGCGGTCCCCAGCCGTTGCTCGATGTCGGTTACGCGGATGTTCGGATGGCGCACCAGGGCCTCCGCCCCGGCGAGGCGTTCCTCGAACGACGCCATGCCCTCCACGGATTTCAGCGGGTTCTGCGGCGAGACCATCCACCATACCTCGTCGAGCTGCAGCAGCTTGAGCGCCAGCAGGCTGATATGCAGGTGGCCGTCATGGGCCGGATTGAACGATCCGCCCAGAATGCCGACCCGGAGCCCCGTCGCGCGATGGCCCCGCCGGATATCCGTCAATACTGTCAGGGTCGGACCTGTCCCGCGCCGCGGACGACGTATTTGAAGGTGGTGAGCTGCTCGACGCCGACCGGTCCGCGCGCGTGCAGGCGGCCTGTAGAGATGCCGATTTCCGCGCCCATGCCGAATTCGCCGCCGTCGGCAAACTGGGTCGAGGCATTGTGGACGACGATAGCGGAATCGATGGCGTTGAGGAATTTCTCCGCCTTCTCCGCGTCGTCGGTGACGATCGAATCCGTGTGGTGCGAACTGTAGGCGTTGATGTGCGCGATCGCGCCGTCGAGCCCGTCGACCTGGCGGATCGACAGGATGGGTTCGAGATATTCCGTGCGCCAGTCCTCTTCGGTTGCAGGGCGGACGCGGGCGTCGATCGCCTGGGTCGCGTCGTCGCCGCGCAGCTCGCAGCCAGCGGCATCGAGAACCTCGATGATGTCGGGCAGGCGCTCCGCCGCGACGGCCTTGTCGATCAGCAGCGTCTCGGTCGCACCGCAGATCCCGGGCCGGCGCATCTTCGCGTTGAGCACGATATCGCGCGCCATGTCGGCGTCGGAATCGCCGTCGATATAGGTGTGGCAGAGCCCTTCGAGATGCGCGATCACGGGGATGCGGCTCTCGTTCTGGACGCGCTCGATCAGCGACTTGCCGCCGCGCGGCACGATGATGTCGATATAGTCCGTCATCGTCAGCATCTCGCCGACGGCGGCCCGGTCGGTCGTCGGTACGAGCTGGATCGCGCCTTCGGGCAGCTTCGCGACCCTGAGGCCGTGCTGCAGGCAGTCGCGGATCGCGCCCGACGAATGGAAGCTTTCCGAGCCGCCGCGCAGGATGGCGGCGTTGCCGGATTTCAGGCACAGGCCGCCGGCGTCGGCGGTCACGTTGGGCCGCGATTCGTAGATGATGCCGATGACGCCGAGCGGCACGCGCACGCGGCTGATGCGAAGCCCGTTGGGACGTTCCCACGCACTGAGAACCTCGCCGACGGGATCGGGCAGGTCGGCGATCTGTTCGAGGCCCGACGCCATCGCCTCGATGCGGCCCGCGTCGAGCTTGAGACGGTCGAGCAGCGACGGTGCGATCTGACGCGCCTCGGCGGCGGCCATGTCGAGCGCGTTGGCCTCGAGCAGGTCGGCCGTGCGGTCGCGCAGCGCCTTGGCGGCTTCGCGCAGCGCGGCGTTTTTCTGCTCGGTCGTCGCCTGGCCCAGTGCATGCACGGCGGCGCGCGCCCGGCGTCCGAGCTCCTCCATTTCGGCGTGGATGTCGCCGATTTCCAGCGCTGTCGCGGCGGTCATTTGTCGCGCGTCCCTATCTTGGCTGTCTCCAGGACCAGATCGTCCCGGTGAATCATTTCATCGCGGCCACGGTAGCCCAGAATCCCCTCTATTTCACGGCTTTTTCGGCCCATGATCCGGGCCGCGTCGGCGGCGGAATAGGCCGACAGGCCGCGCCCGATCACGGCGCCGTCGGGCGCCTTCACCAGGATCGCGTCGCCGCGATCGAACGCACCGTCGACCGCAACGATGCCGGCCGGCAGCAGGCTGGTGCCGCGGGCCAGCGCCGCGACGGCGCCGGCGTCGAGCGTCACCGACCCGGCCGCCGCGATGGCGCCGGCGATCCAGCTCTTGCGCGCGGTGAGCGGTTCCGCTCCGGGCAGAAACCAGGTGCCGCGTCCGCCGCCTTCGAGGTGTGAGAGCGCGTCGGCGCGCTTGCCGTCGGTGATCGCCATCGCACAGCCCGCCGCCATCGCGATCTTGGCCGCTTCCAGCTTGGTGATCATGCCGCCCGACGAGTAGCCGGCCGGCGCCTTGCCGGCCATCGCCTCGATCGCGGGCGTTACTTCCGTCACTTCCGCGATGAATGAGGCATCCGGACGCGTCCGCGGGTCGGCCTCGTACAGGCCGTCCACGTCGGACAGCAGCACCAGCGTATCGGCGCTGATCATCTGGGCAACGCGCGCCGCGAGCCGGTCGTTGTCGCCGTAGCGGATTTCCTCGGTCGCGACGGTGTCGTTTTCGTTGATCACCGGCACCGCGCCCAGGCCGAGCAGCGTCTCGATGGTCGCGCGCGCATTCAGATGCCGGCGGCGTTCCTCGGTATCCGACAAGGTCAGCAGAATCTGCGCGACAGTGATGTCATGGGTCGCAAGTGCGTTCTGCCAGGCATGCGCAAGCCGTATCTGGCCGGTCGCTGCTGCGGCCTGTTTCTGTTCGAGCGCGAGTGCCCCCCTGGGCAGGCCGAGTTGCGTACGTCCGACGGCGATGGCGCCCGAGGACACGATCACCACCTCGGTTCCGCGGGCCTTTAGCCGCGCGACGTCGCTGGCGAGGCCGGCGAGCCAGTCGTTGCGGACAGCGCCGCTTTCCTCGACCAGCAGAGCGGAGCCGATCTTGACGATCAGGCGTTTCGCATCGGCCAGACGTCCGTGCGCGGCTCCCTCGGCGCCGGATTTCAGGGGGTCCATGTCGCAGGCTCCGACGCGGCCGCCGCCTCGGCCTCCTGCGCGCGGTCGCGCTCGACGGTTTCGCGGACGAGCCGGAGGATGGCCTCCACGCCCGCGCCGGTTGCGCCCGAGATGGCATGCACCTTACTGCCGGTGGCCTCTTCCAGCTCGGCGCGCTTCTCGTCGACGAATTCCTCGGGGATCGCGTCGATCTTGTTGAGGCAGAGAATTTCGGTCTTGCGGGCGAGGCCGCCGCCATAGGCCTCCAGCTCGTCGCGGATCGTCCGCCACGCGCCGACGATGTCGTCCTGCGTGCAGTCGATCAGGTGAAGGAGCGCGCCGCAGCGCTCGACATGGCCGAGGAACCGGTCGCCGAGACCGGCGCCTTCGTGCGCGCCTTCGATCAGGCCGGGAATGTCGGCGAGGACGAACTCGCTCTGGTCGATATAGACGACGCCGAGCACGGGGGTCAGCGTAGTGAAAGGATAGTCCGCGACCTTGGGCTTGGCGCGGCTGACGGCGGCGAGAAACGTCGACTTGCCGGCGTTGGGCAGGCCGACGAGACCCGCGTCGGCAATCAGCTTGAGGCGCAGGCGGATCCACATTTCCTGGCCTTCGATGCCGGAATCCGCGCGCCGCGGCGCCTGGTTGGTCGAGCTTTTGAACCGCGCATTGCCGCGCCCGCCCTGGCCGCCCTCGAGCAACACCTCGCGCTGTCCGACTTCGGTGAAGTCGCAGAGCAGCGTTTCGCCGTCGTCCTCGAAGACCTGGGTGCCGACCGGCACCTTGAGCACGATGTCGTTGCCGGCCGCGCCGGTGCGGTTCCTGCCCATGCCGTGGGCGCCGCGCTGCGCCTTGAAGTGTTGCTGGTAGCGAAAGTCGATCAGCGTGTTGAGCCCGTCGACCGCCTCGACGATTACGTCGCCGCCGCGTCCGCCGTCGCCGCCGTCCGGCCCGCCGAACTCGATATACTTCTCGCGGCGGAAACTGATGCAGCCTGCGCCGCCGTCGCCGCTTTTCACGTATACCTTTGCCTGGTCGAGGAACTTCATCGTTCGCGCGGTCTCGCCGCTATATCCAAACGCGCCAAGGCGCCGCCCGTCCGGACGACGCCTGGCATTATATCAGAACTGGCAGGTAGACGGCCCGATCGGGTGTTTCCCCACCGAGCCGCTGCGGGGCCTGGTCTAGGCCGCCGGGTCCACCGAGACGTAGACGCGGCCACCGGTCGTCTTCTTGAACGACACCGTTCCTTCCGCCGTGGCGAAGATGGTGTGATCCTTGCCGATGCCGACGTTCTCGCCGGGGTGCCACTTGGTACCGCGCTGGCGAATGATGATGTTGCCGGGAATGACAACCTCGCCGCCGAACTTCTTCACGCCGAGGCGCCGGCCGATGGAGTCGCGGCCGTTGCGGGAGCTGCCGCCTGCTTTTTTATGAGCCATGGGTGGTTCTCCTCCGGACTATTCGTCCGATTTATCCGTCGCGGCGTCCGCGGGGGGCGCCTTCTTCTTTGCCGCCTTCTTGGCGGTCTTCTTCGCCGCCGGCGCATCGGCTTCCGCCTTGGCCGGAGCCGCCGCGGCCTTCTGGCCCTTGGCGAGAATGTCGGTGACGCGGATCACGGTGATCTGCTGGCGGTGGCCGCGGGTGCGGCGATAGTTCTTGCGGCGCTTCTTCTTGAAGATGACGACCTTGTCGTCCTTCTTCTGCTCGAGAACCGTCGCGGCGACGCGCGCGCCGTCGACGAGGGGCGCGCCCACCGTCAGGCCCTTGCCGTCGTCCATCGCCAGCACCTGGTCGAGTTCGACCGCGTCGCCGGCATTGCCTTCCAGCTTTTCGACGGCGATCACGTCGTCTTTCGCGACGCGATACTGTTTTCCGCCCGTTTTCACCACTGCGTACATGGTTTTTCCGCTTTGCGTTTCAGGCCCGGGAGCGCAGGGCTCCGGAGCGATGTCCCAGAATAAAAGCGACAAACGCACACGGAAACCGCGCCACGGGGGCGCGGGACCGGCGCTCTGTCGAAGAGGGCGGGAATATACGCCCGAAACCGCCGGTGTCAACGGTTTTTCGGCAGCAATTCGGGGCTCCGTACCCCGAATTCGCGCACCCATCCGCAGGCCGCTGGCTTCGGTTGCACCCGAAGGCGCATTTCCGTATAACCCGCGGCGGAGAGTTGCCGGAGTGGTCGAACGGGGCGGTCTCGAAAACCGTTGTGCGC
>JAYQUR010000168.1:0-7471 GCA_038148075.1 Alphaproteobacteria bacterium
CCTGTTCGACAAGCCCAAGCGAGTTTAAATTAAACCCTCCCTGGTCTGTGAGAAGCATAAGCTCGACGATATCAGGGCAAAGGCGCACGAACTCGGCGTCGATCCCGACCGGCTAGCGCCGGAATCGGACCGACTCAAGGCGATCCAGGCTCGCGTCGACAAGTGGCAGAACGCCTACAACCGCATCCGCGGCGCCATCGCGCTCGCCGGGTCGGCGGCGGCCGATCCGGACGCCGAGGACTTCCGGACGATACGGGGCGGCTGCACGACGAAAATGCTCGGCTACCTCGCCGACCAGCTCGCAGGAATGGAGCGCTTTCACATGAAACAGCGCGATCTCGGCATCCCGCCCCGGCGCGCTGTGGTAATCCTGATTTCGGTTCCCGTTCAGGTGATCCTGAAAGTGCAGGAACGCAAGAAGGCGCTGACCGGACAGGGCTTTCTCTAGACCGAACGACATGACGGACGACATGAAGGGGGACTGACGAATGCCCGAGAATCCGAGTTTCGACGATCTGTTCGACGAGGTAAAGAATGCCGGTACCGCGGCGTTCGGCGATCTGCGGGCCGGCATCATGGAGACGGCGCGGGTCGTCATCGTCCATCAGCTGCGCCAGATCGCGACCGCCGTCTACGACGTTCTGGAAGGCTTGCGGGAGGGCGACTACACGCCTGAAGGCGCCGCCGAGCTCCTTCAGATGGCGCGCCGCGCCGCCGCGGTCGCAATATCGGGAGCGACGGAACTGTTCTTCACGGAGGTGGAGGCGGCTGTGAATCGAATATACGGCGCCATCCGGAATTTTCTGTCCGGGGCGCTGGACGCAGTAATCGACAAGGTGCTTTAAGGACGCACCGCTCGAAATACCGGAGTAACCGATGTTCATCGCCATGAACCGTTTCCGCATCCACAAGGGCTCGGAAGACGCCTTCGAAAACGTCTGGAAGGACCGCGACTCGCTCCTGGAGGAGGTGCCGGGCTTCGTCGAGTTCCATCTGCTGCGCGGTCCCGACCAGGGCGACACCACGCTCTACGCATCGCACACCGTCTGGCGCGACCGCGCCGCGTTCGAGGCCTGGACCCAGTCCGAGCATTTCCGCAAGGCGCATGCGAACGCGGGCAGCAACAAGGGCCTTTACGCGGGACATCCGGAATTCGAAGGATTCGAGGCCGTCGAGGGAGCCTAGCAAGCGTATCGCACCGGCTCGTTCGCTCTCTTTCCCGATATTTCGCTCCCCGGGCGTTTTCTCCGCGCCCGCAATTTGCCATTATCCGGCTTAACGAAATCGAAATTCGGACAACCAATTTTCCGCGGAGGAAAAATCATGCCCATCGTCAAAGTACGCGACATCGCCTACGGACGCCTGCGCGCGCCCGACCTGGACGAGATGGAGGAGTTCCTGACCGAGTTCGGCATGGTGCGCTCGGCGCGCACGGACGACGCCCTCTACATGCGCGGCACCGACCCCGACCATCACATCCACATTACCGAAAAGGGCGATCCCAAGTTCGTCGGCTTCGCCTATAACGCTTCGAGCGAGGAAGATCTCGAGAAGCTCTCGAAGGAAGTGCCCGGCGCGTCGGCCGTCGAGGATATCGACGAGCCCGGCGGCGGCAGGCGCGTACGGCTGACCGAACCGAACGGCTACCAGATCGAGGTAATCTGGGGCCAGGAACAGCTCGCCCCGATTCCGGTCCGCTACCAGAAGCTCAACACCGGTCCCGAGGGCAACAACCGCGCCGGCGAACTGATGCGGATCCATCAGGGTCCGGCCCGCGTCAAGCGCATCGGGCACGGCGTCATGGGTTCGCCCGACCTGGCGGGAACCGTCAGCTGGTTCCGCGATACGCTCGGCTTCATCTGCTCGGACGACGTCTATGCGGGCGAGAAGAACAACATCATCGGCTCCTTCAACCGCGTCGACCAAGGCGACGAGTATGTCGACCATCACGTGTTCTTCTGCATGCAGCACGGGCACGCAGGGCTGAACCACCTGTCGTTCGAGGTTCACGACGTGGACGACGTGTTCACCGGCCACAACCACCTCGAGAAGCTCGGCAAGTACGAGCATATGTGGGGCATCGGCCGCCATCTGCTCGGCAGCCAGGTCTACGACTACTGGTCGGATCCGTGGGGCCGCGTGCACGAGCACTGGGCCGACAGCGACCGTCTCAACGTCGCCAACGGCGGCGAGACGATGTCGGTGGAAGAAGGCCTTATCTCGCAGTGGGGCGAACCGCCGCCCGAAAAATTCATCGGCCGGTTCTGCGAGTAACCGACGAAAACGAGGGGGCGCATTATTGCGCCCCCTTCTGCAATCGGCGTCCTTTTCGGGGCAACGGAATGACGATCCGCCTTTTCGCCACCGGGCTCATGGGCGCCGCGTTCGCGTTCGCGGCGGCGTCTCCTGCGCCGGCACAGCAGGCATGGTCGGCCGTCGCGGACTCTCCCGCGGCGCTGGCGGACGAAATCCGGGCGATGGACGCCGCCACGGACGCCCCACCCGACAACGGTCTCCCCGACGGGCGCGTCGCGCGCTCCGCGACGGGGAACATCGCCGCCGCCTGGTACGTCCGGCCGACCGAACGCTACGGGCACGGCATCCTGGGCGATGCGATCGAGGCCGGCGGGCTGCGCGTCGGCCTGCGGAACGGCGAGATCCTTACGGTAACGCTGCCGACGGTCGAGGTTTTCGAAGACCGCACCCCCCGCCTTGCCGATCTCGACGGCGACGGCCAACCCGAGGTCATCGCCATCCGCTCGTCGGTCGCCGCGGGCGCGGCGGTGAGCGTCTACGGGGTGCGGGGCGGCGCCCTGCGCCGGATCGCGACGACGCCCTTCGTCGGCAAGCCCAACCGCTGGCTCAACATTGCGGGCATCGCGCGGTTCCGCGGTCTCAAGACCGCCGAGATCGCCTACGTCGAGACGCCACATATCGGCGGCAGGCTGATCTTCGTCGCGCTCGACGGCGACGCGCTGGACGTCGTCGCAAAGGCCGACGGATTCTCGAACCACGCCATCGGCGCGACCGAGATGCGCCTGTCGGCCGTCGCCGACGTCAACGGCGACGGGCGGCCCGACCTCGCGCTGCCGCGCGCCGACCGGCGCGGGCTCCGGATCGTCACACTCGCGCCGGCGGGGATCGTCCTGCTCGCCGACATTCCGCTCCCTGCCGCCATCGACAAGCCCGTCGCGGTGCGCGGCAGCGGGCCGGACCTGGAATTTTTCGTCGGTTTGGACAACGGACAGGTGTTCCGGATCGCCCGCACGCACCGATAGATCGCAAAGACGGGAAGGCGCGCCTTCGGGTCCCCTACTTGATCGATCGCAAGGCGACGCTCGGCGCGCCGTTGTAGGATTCCCGTTCTGCAGTCAGGACAAAGGTGCCCCCGATGAAAGCGATTTTCGCAAGATCGGCGGCGACGTTAGCCGCCGGCCTGTTCGCGTTTCCCGCACTCGTCTCCGCACAACCCTATAACGACGGCTACGGTCCGCACATGTGGGGCGGGTCGGGCTGGTTCATGGGCCCGGTGATGATGATTTTCTTCCTCGTCGTCGCGGCATTCATCGTCATGCTGGTCTTTCGCTGGCTTGGCGGAACGTCGCACGACGGACGTCATCGCCGGACGCATGCGCTCGACATCCTGCGCGAACGTTATGCGCGGGGCGAGATCGACGGCGCCGAATTCGACGAGCGCCGGCGCAAGCTCTCGGAGTAACCGTGCGGATTTCGACATCGACGAGGCAAAATCCCTGAAGCGCCGGGTGTCCCGCTTCGCCGGGGCACGCTAATATCCCGGAAACTCAGGGAGACAGACCATGGCGATGATCGAACATCCGGTTCCGTACGAGTACGACGGCGAGGAATACCAGGGGATGCTCGTCTACAACGACGGCATCGACGGCAAACGGCCGGCAATCTTCATGCAGCCCGACTGGCTCGGCGTGTGTCCCCACACGATCGAGATGGCCGCGGAGGCGATGGGCGACACCGACTACGTGATCCTGCTCGCCGACATGTTCGGCAAGAACTACGGCGGCATGCAGAAGACCAATGCCGAACTCGGACCGATCGCGCGCGGAAAGCGGTCCGACATCGAGTTCATCCTCGGCTGCGGCGCCGCCGCCGACAAGGCGCTGACGGCGGAGGCCGACAGGCTCGGCCTGATCGACACGTCACGCATCGGCGCCGTCGGCTACTGCATGGGCGGCGGGTTCCTGACCGAGCAGATCCGCGCCGGCGCGCCCTACAAGGGCTCCGTCTTCATCCACGTCACCCTGCCGATGACCGTCGCGCCCAACCGGCCGTCCGACATCAAGGGCCGCGTGCTGATCGTCCACGGCACCGCCGATATCGTCACCCCGGTCCCGCAGGTGGATTCGTTCGAGACCGAACTGACCATGGCCGGCATCGACTGGCAGACCATGATGTTCGGCGGCGCGCCCCACGGCTTCTGCGTCCGCGACGCGAACGACAACATCCAGCGCTACGACCAGCGGCTGTGCGACCAGACCTACCGGCTGATGCGGGATTTCTTCGACGAGACGCTTTGACGGAGATGTCGACAGGCGGCTCTAGGACCCGCCCGCTTTCCCCGTAACCATCAGCGAAAACGCCCACGACAGCGCCACCTCCTCCAGCCGGTCGAACCGGCCGGAGGCGCCGCCGTGGCCGGCGTCCATGTTCATGTAGAGCAGCACCTGCGTGTCGGCCGTGTTGTGGTGGCGCAGCTTGGCGGCCCACTTGGCCGGCTCCCAGTAGGTGACGCGCGGGTCCGTGAGGCCACCGGTCGCCAGCACGTTCGGATACGCCCTGTCGTCCACGTTGGTGTAGGGGCAATAGGACGCCATGTAGTCGAAGGCGGTCTCGTCGGTGATCGGATTGCCCCATTCCACCCATTCGGGCGGCGTCAGCGGCAGCGTGTCGTCGCACATGGTGTTGATGACGTCGACGAACGGCACCTCGCCCATGACGCCGGCGAACAGCTCGGGGCGCATGTTGGCGACCGCGCCCATCAGCATGCCGCCGGCGCTGCGGCCCTCGGCGACGATGCGGCCCGCCGAGGTGTAGCCCTCGGCGATCAGGTGCTCGGCGGCGGCGATGAAATCGAGGAACGTGTTCTTCTTCCTGTCCAGCTTGCCGTCGAGATACCAGCCGTAGCCGCCCTCGGTGCCGCCCCGGATATGCGCGATGGCGTGCACGAAGCCGCGGTCGACCAGGCTGAACTGGTTCGGCGAGAACGACGCCGGGATCGAGATGCCGTAGGAGCCGTAGCCGTAGAGCAGCATCGGCGCCGAGCCGTCGAGCGGCGTCGACTTCGCGTGCAGCACGGTAACCGGCACCTTCGTGCCGTCGTGGCTCTCGGCGAACACGCGGCGGCAGACGTATTTTTCCGGATCGTGGCCGGACGGGATTTCCTGTTCCTTGCGGAGCTCGCGCGTCCGCGCCGCCATGTCGTAATCGTAGACGCGCGCCGGCGTCGTCGGCGACGAATAGGCGAAGCGCAGCGTATCCGTCTCGAACTCATAGCCCGGGACCAGCTGCAGGTCGTAGGCCTCCTCCCCGAAGGCAATCTCGTGCTCCGCGCCGCTGTCGATGTCGCGGACGACGATGCGCGGCAGCGCGTTCTCGCGCTCCAGCCGCACCAGCCAGCGGGAGAACACCAGCATCGAGCGGATCAGTCGGCCCGCGCGATGCGGCACGATTTCGCGCCAGTTCTCCGGCCGAGGGTCGTCGAGCGGCGCCTCCATGATCCGGAAATCGACCGCGCCGCCGATATTGGTGAGGACGAACAGCCGGTCGCCGCGGTCGGAAACGTCGTAGGTCACGCCGGTCTCGCGGGCGGCGATCATGCGGGGCGGCGCTTCCGGCGCGGCAGCGTCGATCAGGTGAATTTCCGACGTATCGGCGTGATCGTGCGCCCCGATGGCGACGAAGCGCCCGCTCTCGGTCTTGCCGAGCCCAAGATAGAAACCGGGGTCGGGATCCTCGTAGACCAGCGCGTCCGATCCGGGGTCGTCGCCGATGCGGTGGCGGTAGACCTTTGAGGGCCGGTGGTTGTCGTCGAGCACGGTGTAGAACAGGTACGCGCCGTCCGCCGAGAACGCCATGTCGCCCTGGGCGTTCGTCACGTCGTCGGCGAGGATCTCGCCGCTCGCAAGGTCGCGGATCGCGATATGGCAGTATTCGGAGCCGTTGCGGTCGATGGCGGCGGCAAAAAGCGCATGGTCGGGCGAATGCACCGCGCCGTGGATCGAAAAGAAGCTCTCGCCCTCGGCTTCGGCGTCGCCGTCGAGCAGAACCTGCTCGACCGTCGCGCCCTCCGTCCCGCCGGATGCTTTTGTGGGCCGGCGGCACAGCAGCGGATACTGCCCGCCCTCGACGAAGCGGCGGTAGTATTCCCACGGCCCGTCCGGCGCGGGCACCGAGGAATCGTCCTCCTTGATGCGGCCCTTCAGCTCGGCGACCAGTTCGGTGCGCAATTCCGCCACCGGCGCCAGCGCCGTCTCCGTCCACGCGTTCTCGGCCTCGAGATGCGCGCGGATATCGGCCTGCAGCGCCTCCGGCTCGCGCATGACGCGCTGCCAGTCGGGATCGCGCAGCCAGTGATAGGGATCGTCCACGATACGGCCGTGCCGCTCCACGCTATGGGGGCGACGGTCGGCGGCGGGGGGAGTCGGAGAATCGTCTCTGGCGGTCATCGCCTCAAGATAGGCGCCGCGGCCCGATTGTCGAGGGGGTGGCCGCGCGGACGACGCGAAAGGCCCTCGCTGGCCTCAGACCTGCCCCGCCTTCCGACGCCGGGCCGCGAAAATCCCCGCGGCCGCGATCCCCAGCAGCGCCACCGCGGGCGGCGCCGGCACGGATTCAGCCTGGGGCGGCGGGCCGTCGATCGTTGTTGAGATGGCGACGCGCGTGATATCGCCGCCATGGAACGCCACCGGATAGAGAATCTCGCCGTTGGACTGAAGCCCGTAAGGCACGTCCGACGTCGACGAATTGTCGTTCAGGCACGTCTCGCCCGGCGCGAAATACAGGGGATCGCGGGCGACGAGCCCGTCGATATAAAGCTCCGAGCCGCTGTCGACGGACGCTTCGTAGGGCTCCTGATACCAGAAATTCGTGAAAGGATTGATGCCGATCAGGCTGTTGATTTCGTTGATGCCGCGCGTGAAAGCCGTCGCCTGATCCGTCGCCAGAACGAGCCCGCCGCCGCGGAGGTCGAGCTGGATTGCATAGTTCTGGATCCACGCCTCTTCCGAATGCCCGGTTCCGTTCGTTCTGCTGGTCCAGTTGGAGCTCGAGCCGAGAATGCGGCCGTCCGCGATGATGTGGGGCTTCCCTTTGTCGTTATACCAGTTGGCGATGGCGTTGTAGTTCGCCATCTGGTTCGCATAGACATCGGTGTCGGAGCTCAGATCGTAGACCCAGATCTGGTCGAAATTGTCGTAGTCGTTATAGACGCTAGAGG
>JAYQUR010000169.1:0-7466 GCA_038148075.1 Alphaproteobacteria bacterium
GAGGGGGAGCGGGCTGGAACCGCTATGAATCGGGGCCCTTAAACCAACCCAGCCCGTCCTCGGTCCGTCCTTCCGGGAAATACTCGGCGGCGACGACGGCGTCATAGCCGCTCGCGTCGATGGCGGCGAAGGCGGCGGCGAAGTCGATGCGCCCGGTGCCGGGCTCGTGGCGGCCGGGTACGTCGGCGAACTGCACGTGGCCGACGAGGTCGCGGAAGCGCTCGAACGTCTCCACGATGGGATCGCCGATCGTCTCGACGTGATAGAGGTCGAACTCGATGGCGACGTTGGGGTGGTCCACGGCTTCCAGCAGTTCGGCCACGTCCGCGACGCGCGGCAGCAGGAAGCCGGGCCGGTCGATGTCGTTGATCGCCTCGACGGCGACCCGTACCCCGACCCGGCCCAGCGTATCTGCCGCGTGGCGGAGGTTGCCGGCCAGCGTTGCGCGGCAAGCCTCTCGCCCGCGCTCGGGCGAAGGGCAGCCGGCGAGCACGTTGACGCTTCTTGCGCCGATCTCCGTCGCATATTCGGCGGCCAGCGCCACGCCGTCGCGAAACTCCGCTTCGCGCCCCGGCACGGCGGCGGTGCCTTCGCCGCCGTTCATCAGGTCGCCCGCCGGCACGTTGATCACCGAGACCGCATGGCCGAATTCCCCGATCGCGCCCGCCAGCGCGCCCAGATCGAGATCGTAGGGAAACTGGAACTCGACGGCCCGGAACCCGGCCTCCGCGGCGGCGCGGCAGCGGTCGAGCGGCGCGTATTCGCGGAACAACGTCGACAGGTTAGCGGAAAAGCGCGGCATGGTCCGGTCCTTATGGTGAGGCGGCACTTTAGCCGTATCCGAAGAGGGGCCAAAATTCTTGACGAAAACGGCCCAACCGCCTATATCCGCGCCCCGTGGCGGAGTAGCTCAGCTGGTTAGAGCAGCGGAATCATAATCCGCGTGTCGGGGGTTCGAGTCCCTCCTCCGCTACCAAATTCTTTCCTAAATTCAATGGCTTGGATTGTCCGCGCGGTGTTCACCGCCGCGCCGCCTGCACCGTGCGTTCCATGTGATCGAGAAACCGCGACCGGTCCTTCTTCGAGAACGGCGCCGGCCCGCCCGTGACGGCGCCGGCGGAGCGCAGGTCGCTCATCAGGTTGCGGGTCGCCAGCACGCCGCCGATGGACCGCGCGTCCAGCGTCTCGCCGTTGGGCCGGATCACGAGCGCGCCCGCCTCGATGCAGCGGGCGGCGAGCGGGATGTCGTTGGTGACGCAGACGTCGCCCGCGCCGATGCGTTCTGCGATCCAGTCGTCGGCGGCGTCCGTGCCGCCGGGCACGATGACGGTCTCGACCAGCAGGTGCGGGTTGGGGCGGATGCCGCCGTCGCTCACCATCAGGGTCTTGAGCCCGTGGCGCTCGGCGACGCGCACGATTTCGTCCTTCACCGGACAAGCGTCGGCATCGACGTATATTTCTGTCATGCGGCGGGTATAGGGGATGGCGCCGCCGCGCGCCAGCCGCGCGACGTCAGCGGTTCGCGGGGTTGAGCGGGTGCGTGTCGACGAAGTGCTTGAGCGTCAGCTTGAGCTTGAGCGCGTGCTCGGCATGGCCGGTCTTCTCGGCGCGTTCGATGTCTTCCAGGATCATGGTCTTGATGCGGAGCACGCCGTCGTCGCTTTGCAGCAGGTACTGGCCCAGTTCGAGTGCGGCGAGCTCGGGCAGGTTCTCGTGCTCGGCGATGGCGCGGATTTCGTCCTCGTCCAGCTCGCACAGGCCGAGGCAATCCTCGTATGTCAGCATGCGCCGTCTCCGGTTGCGGTTGGCGGTTCGGCAAGTGTACGGCCGCTGACCGTCGATGCGGATTGATCTGGCTCAACCAACCGGCGTCCGCGCTCGTCCTATTCTCCCGCCGCGAGGCGTTCAGGTGGAGGATGACGTGCAGCCGATTACCGACAAGGCGGAAGTCTCGATCGATTTTCCCGACAAGTTCTATATCGGCTCGTTCGAGCGGGAATCGAGCTACGAGGCGAAGGCGGAGGGCGACGGGCTGTATTTTCGCCTGACGCGCGACGGCGACGAAAAGCGCGCCGTGGGGGTCCATCTGCATCACAACGTTCTTGCCGGAATCCTCGCCGATTGGGCGGAAACGCTGCAGGACCAGCCGCCGGCCGATCGCGCGCACGCGAAGGAACTGATCGACGCGCTCAAGAAGGTCGAGAAGGCGCTCGCCCGGCGGAAGTAGTTTCCTCCGTCTCTCACGTCCGGGCGGCTGTTGCGGCCGCGCCGGTTTCCGTATGATGCGTCCCGGAAGGAACAACGAACGGGGAGCGGGATCGGCCATGAGCGGACCGGCGGACGAATTCGACTACATCATCGTGGGCGCGGGAAGCGCCGGCTGCGTGCTCGCCTACCGGCTGAGCGCCGATCCGAACAACCGCGTGCTCGTCCTCGAGGCGGGCGGCCCGGATACCGATCCGATGATTCACATCCCGCTCGGCCTCGGGCGCATGCACGACAAGCGCGCCCACGACTGGGGCTACGACGCGGAGCCCGAACGGCAGCTCGACAATCGAGAGATCGAGGCGATGCGCGGCAAGGTCGTCGGCGGTTCGTCGTCGATCAACGTCATGGCCTATGTGCGCGGCCACCGCGGCGACTACGACCGCTGGGCGCAGAAGGGCGCAACCGGCTGGTCCTATGCCGACGTGCTGCCGTACTTCCGGCGCATGGAGAACTGGGAGGAGGGCGGCGATACCTGGCGTGGCGACGACGGGCCGCTGCACACCCAGCGCGCGCGATCCACGGACCCGCTGTGGGACGCGTGGATCGAGGCCGGCAACGCGATGGGCTTCGGCTTTACCGAGGATTACAACGGCGAGAAGCAGGAAGGGCTCGGCCGGTCCCAGTCGACCATCCATCTCGGCAAGCGCGACAGCGCGGCGCGGGCATTCCTGCGACCGACACTGCGCCGCCGGAACGTCGAACTGCGCACCAACGTCCATGCGACCCGGGTCGTCATGGAAGGGACGCGCGCCACCGGCATCGAATATTACCGGCTCGGGCGTCCGACAGTCGTCCGCGCCGCCAAGGAGGTGATCCTGTCGGGCGGCGTTTTCAATTCGCCCCAGCTGCTGATGCTGTCCGGCATCGGCCCGGCGGATCACCTGCGCGACGTCGGCATCGAGCCCGTCGTCGATTCGCCGTATGTCGGCAAGAACCTGCAGGACCATCTCGCCGTCCACGTAACGGCCAAGCGCAAGAAACCGGGCCCGTTCCTGAAGGAGATGCGCTTCGATCGCATGGCGGTCTCGATGATCCGCGCCCAGTTGTTCGGCACCGGTCCCGGCACCGTGCTGCCGGGCGGACTGCACGGATTCGTCAAGACGCGGCCCGAGCTCGCGACAACCGACATCCAGTTCCTGTTCCGCGGCGCGGCGACGAACGCCCACCTATGGTTCCCCGGCATCCGCCCTGCCTACAAGGACGGCTTCGGCGTCCGGCCGGTTCTGCTGCACCCCGAAAGCCGCGGCGAGGTGCTGCTGCGCTCGGCGGATCCGTTCGACAAGGTGCGCATCATCCAGAACTTCCTCGACGTGCCGTCCGATCTCGAAACGCTCAAGACCGGCGTCAAGCTCGCACGCGACATGCTGAACCAGCCGGCGATGGACGCCTTCCGCGAGGTCGAGGCGACGCCGGGCCCGGACGCGAAGACGGACGCCGACATCGAGGCATGGATCCGGCGGACCGCGCTCACCGCCCATCACCCGTCCTGCACGACGCCGATGGGCACCGACGAGCGCGCCGTGCTCGATCCCGACTGCCGGGTGCGCGGTGCCGAGAACCTGCGCGTCGTCGACGCGTCCTCGATGCCCGATCTGGTTTCGGGCAACATCAACGCCGCCGTTCTCGTGATCGCGGAAAAGATCTCCGATCACATCCTCGGCAGGGAGCCGCTCGCGCCGGCGACCGCGGCGTGAGCCTTTCAGCCGACAAGGAACCCGGCCCATGAAAGTCATCCTCGCCCACCACGCCAACTGCTTCACTGCGGAGCAGAACCCCGACCGTCCGCTGACCGATCTCGGCATGGCGCAGGCGGACCGCATCGGCCTGCACCTGAAGGAGGCGGGCATCGCGCCGCGCTGTATCCTGCACAGCGGCCGGCTGTGGACCCGCCAGACGGCGGAACGCGTCGCGGCGGCGTTCGGCGATCCCGACCTCGCGCGGGAATCGCCCTATCCGGTGTTTGCGGACTCGCCGCTTCAGCCTTTCCTCGACGATATCGCGTCGGGCAGTGGAGATGTCGTGATGACCGGGCACAGCGAATTCCTGCGCCGCGCCGGCGCCGCGATGATCTGTGGCGACGAGGGCCGCGCGGTGATCGAATACAAACCGGGCCACGGCGCCATCTTTTGCCTTGAAGGCGAGGGCGACGACTGGGTCGTCGCCTACGGCCTGCGCCAGGAGCACATGGAGGCCTTCGGCAACTGATTTCCACCATTCGGCGTCAATTTTTTCGGTAAATCAAAGATTTATTCGGCATCCGCCAGCGAATTAACTTGCAATTCACCCGAAACGTGTCACATATCGCCCATACGCGCCGTGCGTAGAGGGCGACCCGTTCGCCACCGGCGCGCATTTTCTAAGCAAACGACCGTATCGATCGTTGCCCAAGAATAAGCGGCCCCTGAGATACTTCGAAAAAGGGGCGCACAAACAAGGCAGCTGATCTGCGCTGGCTCCCTCCATTTTAAACGACCGTCGTCGCATCGTTGCGGCCGCTTGGCGCGCGTGCGACGTATAGAAAGAGTATCGTTTTGACGAAATTTACCGACCTCGGCCTCGCCGAGCCCCTGCTTCGTGCAATCTCCGAAGAAGGCTACGATTCCCCGACACCCGTTCAGACCGGCGTCATCCCTGCAATGCTCGACGGAAACGACGTCGTCGGCATCGCCCAGACGGGCACCGGCAAGACGGCGGCCTTCGTGCTGCCGCTGCTGCAGGAAATCCTCGGCCGCAAGGGCCGCAACGCGCCCCGCACGTGCTCGGCGCTGATCCTTGCGCCGACCCGCGAGCTCGCGAACCAGATCGACGAGAGCATCCGCACCTACGGCCGCCACGTGCGTCATTCGACAGCCGTCGTGATTGGCGGCGCGCGCCCGGGTCCGCAGGTCCGCGCCATGGTGCGCGGTGTCGATATCGTCATCGCCACGCCTGGCCGTCTGCTCGACCACATGTCGACGGGCGCCATCAAGCTCGACGCGACGACCTCGGTCGTCCTCGACGAGGGCGATCAGATGCTCGATCTCGGCTTCATGCCGGCGATCCGCAAGATCATGGGAAAACTGCCGCGCGAGCGCCGGACCGTGCTGCTGTCCGCAACGATGCCCAAACAGATTCGCGCGCTGGCGAACGACTTTCTCAGCGATCCCGTCGAAGTATCGGTCACGCCGGCCGCGCGCCCGATCGAGAAGATCGACCAGCGTGTCATCATGGTCGAGAAGTCGGGCAAGCGCGACGCGCTTGTCGATGCGCTTTCGCAGCCCGGCGTTGATAGCGCTATCGTTTTCACCCGCACCAAGCGCGGCGCCGACAGGGTCTGCCGCAACCTGGAACAGGCGGACATCAAGGCCGGCGCGATCCACGGCAACAAGAGCCAGAACCAGCGCGAACGCACGCTGAACGCGTTCAAGCGGGGCCGCCTCCGCGTCCTCGTCGCAACCGATCTCGCGGCGCGCGGGATCGATATCGACGGCGTAACCCATGTCGTCAATTTCGAGTTGCCGAACGTCGCCGAATCCTACGTTCACCGGATCGGCCGGACGGCCCGCGCCGGCGCAGCCGGCACCGCAATCGCGCTGTGCGATAGCGAGGAAATCGATCTGCTGCGGGACATCGAGAAGCTGATCGGAAACCCGATCCCCAAGTTCGACAAGAACGGCGAGGCCGTCGACGATCTGCCGGAACGCGTTGGCGGGAAGGGCGGTAAAGGCGGCAAGCCGCGCCGCAAGAGCGGCGGCGGTCGCAAGTTCGGGCATAAACCGGCCGCGAACTCGAATGCGGATGGCGGCGAACGGTCTCAGCCCAACGGCCAGAAGAAGCGTCGGAAAAGGCGTCCTTCGAACCGAGGCAACGGCGGGCCGCCGGTGTCCCGGGCAGCCTGATGAGTTGCGAACGGACCGGCCAACGTGCCGGTCCGTTCTCGTTTCAGGACAATATCGTGAACTCCGGGAAATGGTGTTTCACGGTGTCGCGGAAACGATTTCCGAACTCCCGGAACTGTGCCTTTCGCGCCGACGTTTTTCGCCAGGCGAGCCCGATCGTTCGATAGATCCGGCGGCCGCCGAGTTCTACGATTCTGATTTCCCGTTCGTCCTTCAGCTGGGCGCAGACATACAGGCCCGGCAGGAACGAAATACCCATTCCCATGCCGACCATTTCGCGCAACGTGTCGAGGCTGGTGCCTTCGTAGTCCGTCAGAAGCCGCGCGCCGACTTCGTCGCAAAGATATTCGACTTGCTCGTGTAGCTGGTGACCGGTTTCAAGCGCCAGGACCTCCGCGCCGACGAGATCCTTGCGGTCGATCCGCTTGCGAGTGGCGAGCGGGTGGTCGGAGGGCAGGGCGAGGAAGAGCGGTTCGCGGAATAACGGTTCGGATTCGATGTCTGCCTGCCGCACGGGCAGGGGGGCGATAATCAGATCGTGACGCCCGTCTTCCAGTGATGCCGGTAACGACAAGGGCAGTTCCTCGCGCGCATAGATCTTCAGTGCCGGGTACGTCTTGTGCAGATCCGGTATCATTCTCGGGAGCAGGTAGGGCCCCACCGTCGGGGCCATTCCGAGGCGGACGACTCCCCCCAGGCCGACGCCGTGACTCGCGGACAGGTCGCGAATTTCCTCCACGTCGTTGAGAATACGCCGTGCGATTTCCAGCACCTGCCGGCCGATATCCGTCAGCACGATTCCGGTGCGCTGGCGTTCCACCAGTTGCACGTCGAGCTTCTCCTCTAGCGCCGCTAGCTGGGCGCTCAACGTCGGCTGGCTCACATGGCAGCGTTCCGCCGCACGGCGGAAATGACGGTGCTCGTCCAATGCAACGAGATATTCGAGCTGGCGTACCGTCGGCATCGTTCGGCTCCCGGAGAGATTTATAGTGATAGATAAAATCTATTGATAATTAAAAATGATATCATTGTCTCAATCTATGTTCCATCCAATCTCTCCTTGAGGTGTTTAGACACAGGAGGGGACGATGAAGCGCTTCAAGAATATTCTGGTTGCATACGACAACGCCGTCGGCGGAGACGACGCGATCAGTCAGGCGGTGTCGCTGGCGCTCAACAATGGCGCGGAGCTGACCGTCGCGGCCCTGCTGCGGGACTACGATCTGGTTCCGCAGAAGCTCGCTGAAACGGAAAAACGCCTTGCCCGGATCGAGGACGGCATCCGGCATGCCGGCGTCCGAAACGTTCGCGCTATCATCC
>JAYQUR010000170.1:0-7461 GCA_038148075.1 Alphaproteobacteria bacterium
CGGCAGGGAGTGATGCAGGGACGAGCGCGCCTTCTCTGCATCCGGAGAAACGGGAGGAGGACCCCATGACATCGCATGCCAACGATTCCAGAACCGGTGCCGACATCAGGGCGAAACTGGATCATCCGGTCGTCGATGCCGACGGGCACATGATGGAATGTTCGTTCGCCATCCTCGATTTCGTGAAGCAGGTCGGCGGATCCGAAATCGCCGCGAAATACGAAGACATGCTGAAGAACGACCAGACCGGCGCCAGCCGCCGGGCGGCATGGGTCGGCAATTCTGGCACGTCGTCGATCGACCGCGCGACCGCGCTGCTGCCGAAGCTCTATCTCGAGCGCATGGAACAGGCAGGCATGGACTTCGGGCTGATCTACGGGACGCATGCGCTGAGCGTTCTGGCGATCTCGGACGACGAGCTGCGGCCGGTCGTCTATCGCGCGATGAACATGCTCTATGCCGACATGTACAAGGGCCTCGAAAAGCGCATGACGCCCGTTGCGCTGATCCCGATGCACTCGCCGGGCGAGGCCGTTGCGGAACTGGAATTCGCGGTAAACGAACTCGGTCTCAAGGCCATCGTGGTGAACGTCATGCTGCGGCGCGCGCCCAAAGAGGTGATGGAAGAGGCGCCGCATCTCGCGAAATACTGCCTCGGCATGGAAAGCCCGGCGATCGACATGGGCGACGCCTACGACCCCGTCTGGGCGAAATGCGTGGAACTCGGCGTCGCGCCGAGCTGCCACAATTCCTTCCGCGGACCCGGGTCGACGCACGGCTCGCCGTCCAACTATGTCTTCAACTCGCTCGGCAGCTTCGGACAGGGCAGCGAGTATTTCTGCCGGGCGCTGTTCTTCGGCGGCGTACCGCACCGTTTCCCGGAACTCCGGTTCGCCTTCCTCGAAGGCGGCGCCGGCTGGGCGAGCCAGCTTTACAACAGCCTTTTCGAGTATTGGGAAAAGCGAAACCTCAAGGCGCTTCGGGAAACCCTCGATCCGGCGAAGCTCGACGTCGACCTGCTGGTCGAGATGTTCGAGAAATACGGCAACGATTACCTGACGCCCGAGCGGATCCGGGCCGAGCCGCACCAGTCGGTGCCGTCCAACAACCTTTTCGTACCGCCGGAAGAACTGGACGATTTCCGGCCGACCGGCGTGAAACGGAGCGAGGACATCCGCGATATCTTCAGCCGCAACTACTATTTCGGCTGCGAAGCGGACGACCGCCTGAATGCGGTGGCTTTCGACAGCCGGATCAATCACCACGGGCTGAAGCTGAATGCGATCCTGGGCTCCGACATCGGCCACTGGGACGTCCCCGATATGACCAAGGTCATGGTTGAAGCGCACGAGATGGTCGAGGACGGCTTCATCACGGACGACGACTTCCGGGATTTCACCTTCGCCAACGTCGTCAGGCTGCACGGCGGGATGAACCCGGATTTCTTCAAGGGAACCGCGGTGGAGGCGGAAGCGGCGAAAGTGCTGGCCGAAAGCGGATCGGCGACTATCGCTGCGGAATAGGCGGGCAGGCTCAGCCGCGCTCCGCAGCCTTCGCGTCGTTCCAGAGCGCGTCCATTTCGTCGAGATCGCTGTCGGACGGCGTTCTACCGCTATTTTCGAGAGCCTGTTCGACGTGGCGGAAACGGCGTTCGAACTTCGTATTGGTATCGCGCAGCGCGACCTCCGCATCGACGCCGAGATGACGCGCGAGATTGACGCAGGCGAAGAGAAGATCGCCTGCCTCTTCGCGTAGCCGGCGCTCAGGGCCGCCAGCGGCGATTTCGGCTTCGAGTTCTTCGAGTTCTTCGCGGATCTTTGCGACCACGGGATTCAGTTCGGGCCAGTCGAATCCTTCGCGGGCGGCTCGTTTCTGCAGTTTCTGCGCGCGCATCAGCGCGGGCAGGGCGAGGGCGACCCCGTCGAGGACGCTTGGGCGCTGTCCCGAATTTGCCGCCCGACGTTCGCGTTCCTCGGCTTTATGAGTTTCCCAGGCGACCGTCTGGCCCTTGGATGTGCGCTCTTCGGCTTCGCCGAACACGTGCGGATGCCGGTCGCGCATTTTGGTGGCGATACGGTTCGCGACGGCTTCGAAATCGAATCCGCCGGCTTCGCGCGACATCTGTGCGTAGAACACGACCTGAAAGAGGAGATCGCCGAGCTCGTCCTCGAGCTGGTCCATGTCGCCGTGTGCGATTGCGTCGGCAACCTCATAGGCTTCTTCGATCGTGTATGGCGCGATTGTTTCGAACGTCTGTTCGACGTCCCACGGACATCCGCTGTCCGGATCTCGCAGCCTTGCCATCACGTCCAGAAGATCGTCGATCGGTCGCTTGTCGGTCATGCGGTTAACCTACGGAGAATCGGGGATCGCTTCGAGAGGGAATGGGCGGTTTCGGCAATGGTCCGCCATGTCCCTGTGGATATCCAATTGTCGCATAATGTATATTATGGATTATTATCAGGCGCGCAAAACGGCAGGTGTGGCGGCTTCAGCCAATTTCCAGGATCATCCCGTCGTAACCCGGCTCCACGCCGTCCGGACATTTCGCCCTCATCGTCTCGTAATCGGCCTGGAAATTCATGTGCGTAAAGATCGCACGGCGCGGACCGACCCGCTCGATCCATTGGAGCGTGCGCTCGAAATGCGCATGCGTCGGATGCGGATCGTCGCGCAGGCAGTCGACGATCCAGACCTCGATGCCACGAAGCGCCTCGAACGCATCGTCCTCCAGCACGGCGGCATCGGTCGTGTACGCGAATTTGCCGAACCGGAAGCCGGCCGTGTCGCAGATCCCGTGGTCCTGCCGGAAAGCCGTCACCTCGACGCCGTGAACGTCGAACGGCGCGCCGTACTCGATATCGTTGGCTTTCGCCACGGGCTTGTACAACCGGCTGTCGTCGGATTTATCGGCCTCGAACAGATAGTCCCAGAGCATTCTGAGACCTGCCATGACGTCGGCCGTTCCATATATGTCGATGCGACGGTTTGCGAGATAGCTCAGCGTTCTCAATTCGCCTATACCGCCGACGTGGTCGTAATGCAGATGGGTATACAGCACCGCATCCACGCGCCGGATGTCGTTGTCGAGCAACTGGCCGCGAATATCCGGCGACGTATCGACGAGGATGCCAACGCCGTTGTCCTCGACCAGGATGGATGGGCGCGACCGCCGGTTTCGGGGATTTTCCGGATCGCAATCGCCCCAGCGGTTGCCGACCACGGGGACGCCTTGCGACGGCCCGCATCCGAGAACCGTGACCTTCATGCCGTTATCTTCATGCCGGCGGCGTCGCCTTGTTGAACAGGCGAAAGAAGTTGTCGGTCGATATATCTGAAATTTCTTGGTTTTTTATGCCCTTGACCTCAGCTATGC
The DNA here is from genome assembly GCA_038148075.1 of Alphaproteobacteria bacterium. GTDB lineage: Bacteria > Pseudomonadota > Alphaproteobacteria > MPNO01 > UBA830 > JAYQUR01. The sequence continues at coordinate 3,377 of JAYQUR010000170.1, forward strand.
AGGCCGCCGTATGGACGACGAATGACGGCTCGTTCCGCTTGCCGCGGTTCGGTATCGGCGCGAGGAACGGCGAATCCGTCTCGACGAGAATGCGGTCCAGCGGCACGTCGGCGGCGATATCGCGGAGGTCCTGAGCGTTCTTGAACGTCACGATACCCGAAAACGAAACGTAGAAGCCGATATCTAGCGCGCGCTCGGCGAGCCGGCGTCCCGACGAAAAACAGTGGAGAACGCCGGTATAGGCACCCTTCCCCATCTCGTCCTCGAGGATGTCGGCCATGTCCTCGTCCGCGTCGCGCGTATGGACGATCAGCGGCAGACCGGCTTCGCGGGCCGCCGCGATATGGGTGCGGAAGCTCTTCTTCTGCAGGTCGCGCGGGCTGTTGTCGTAGTAGTAATCGAGGCCGGTCTCGCCGATGCCGACGACCTTGGGGTGCGCAGCGCGCTCGATCAGGGCGTCCAGCGCGACCGGAGCTTCTTCCTCGGCCTGGTGCGGGTGGACGCCGACCGAGCACCATATGTTGTCATCGGACTCGGCGATCTTCCGGATTTCGTCGAAACGGCTGAGGCGCGTGCAAATCGTAACCATCGTGCCGACGCCGGCGGCGCGTGCGCGTGCGATCGCAGCGTCGCGATCCTCGTCGAAGACGTCGAAATCGAGATGGCAATGGCTGTCGACTAGCAAGAAACGCGATCCGTCGGTTGGGAGGCTCGAATTGCGCGGTGTCTAGCACATCGGCAAAGCCATTTCACGTTTCCGGTCCCTTGTCCGGCCGGGACGGCGGAAACTACTTTCGGGCGGATGCGGAGGCCTCCTCGAAACGCTGGACGCGAACCAGTTCGGGAAACGCCCTCCAGCAGATCGCGGCTACGATGATCGAGCCGACGCCGCCGACGAGTACGGCCGGGACGGCGCCGATGGCGGCCGCCATCATGCCGGCGCGAAACTCGCCGAGTTCGTTTGAGGCGCCGGTGAAGACCGAGCTCACGGCGCTCACCCTGCCCCGCATTTCATCGGGCGTTGCGATCTGTAGCAGGGTCACGCGGATATTGACGCTTACCATGTCCGCTGCGCCGAGGATGGCCATCGCCACCAGCGACAGCCAGTATAGTTCCGAAAAGCCGAAAACGATCGTGGCGATGCCGAAGATGATGACCGTTGCGAACATGGTCTTGCCGACGTTGCGATTGAGGTCGAGCTGCGTCAGGGCGAGCCCGCTGATCAGCGCGCCCGCCGCGATCGCGCTTCGGAGAAACCCGGCCCCGTCTGCGCCCACGTTGAGGATATCCTTGGCGAAGACCGGGAACAGCGCCGTCACTCCGCCCAGCAGCACGACGAAGAGGTCGAGGGTAATCGCACCGAAGATGATTTTCTTCGCGTAGACGTATTTCAGCCCGGCCAGAAGCGTCGACAGGGTGGTCGGCTTCCGTTCGCCCCGATTGGTCCGCGTCCGGATCATCATCGTGGTCGCGGTGGCGATCACCAGCATGACGCCGCCGGCTCCGTAGACGATATCGGGGCCCATGAAGTTGTATACGAGGCCGCCCGCCGCCGGGCCCGCCACCTGGCAGACCTTGTTGACCGTGGTGTGCCAGGCGATGGCATTGGAAAACGTCTCGGGCGGCACCAGATTGGGAATGAGGGACGTGATTGCAGGCTGGTGGAACGCCCTGCCGGTTCCCTCGAAAAGCAGGATTACGAACACCGGCCAGACCGCCGCGATGCCGGAGCGCGTGTACCAGAACAGCAGCGCCGTCGCGACGAAGACGACCAGGTAGCAGACGGCGATCACCAGACGCCGGTCGAACAGGTCGGCGACGTATCCCGTGAACAGCGCGAAGCCCATGGCGGGTGCGAAACTCGCGAGGCCGATATAGGCGAGGTTCGCGACGTCTCCGGTCTGGTCGTAGACCTGGAACTGGATCGCGAACAGCGTCATGTGCAGGGCAACCCAGCCCAGCAGCTTGCCGACGATCAGAAGGGTGAAATCCCGGTGGCGGAACGCGGCGAGGCCGGTCCTGCCGTCGCCGTCCGGTGCGCTACTCAAACGCGTTTCCCGCGTTCACGTCCCTACTCCGCCGCCTCTTCCTCGACGAACCGCGGGAAGACGGGCGACGGCTTGGGAAGCGAGGCGCCGGGTTCAAGCGCGCCGGCCTGACCGACCGTATCGAACGTACGGGCACCATCGGAAACCGCGAGCTGGTCGAGCATCTTGGCGGCCGAGTCCGGAACGAACGGCTGAACGTAAAGAGCGATGTTGCGGATCGTCTCGGCCAGCACGTAAAGCACCGTATCGCGACGCGCCGGGTCTTCCTTGTGAAGCTGCCAGGGTGCCTGGCGGTCGACGTAGCCGTTGGCCGCCCGGACGACGACCCAGATCGTCTCAAGCGCTTCGTGGAACGACTGGGCGTCCATGCACCGGCGCAGGTCGTCGATCGCGTTGTAAGCCTGGCCGAGCATCGTGTCGTCGTCCTCGGTCCGCTCGCCCGGCGCCGGCAGCGTTCCGTCACAGTAGCGTCCGATCATGGACAGCGTCCGCTGGGCAAGATTGCCGAGGTCGTTCGCAAGCTCGCCGTTGATGCGGTTGACCATCGAGCGGTGCGAGAAATCGCCGTCGTTGCCGAAAGGCACCTCGCGCAGCAGGAAGTAGCGGACCTGGTCGAGGCCGTATGTGTCCACGATCTCTAACGGGTCGATGATGTTGCCCAGCGATTTCGAAATCTTCTGGCCTTCGTTGGTCCACCAGCCATGCGCGAAGACGCGCTTCGGCGGCTCGAGCCCCGCGCCCATCAGGAAGGCCGGCCAGTAGACGGCGTGGAAGCGCAGAATGTCCTTGCCGACCATGTGAAGATCGGCCGGCCAGAACTTTTCGTACAATTCCGCGCCCGTGTCCGGATAGTCGACCGCCGTGATGTAGTTGGTCAGCGCGTCGAGCCACACATACATGATGTGGTCCTCGTCGCCCGGCACGTCGACGCCCCATTTGAAGCTGGTCCGCGAGACGGAGAGGTCCTGCAGCCCGCCCTTCACGAAGCTGATCACTTCATTGCGGCGGGAGTCCGGTGCGATGAAATCGGGATTGTCGTCGTAGAATTTCAGCAGCCGGTCCTGCCACTTGGACAGGTCGAAGAAATAGCTCGGCTCCTCGACCCATTCGCATTCCGCGCCCGACGGCGCGATCTTCTTCCCGTCCGGTCCGTCGGAAAGCTCGCTCTCGGCATAGAATGCCTCGTCGCGAACCGCGTACCAGCCGTTGTACGTGCCGAGATAGATGTGGCCGTTCTCGCGCAACGCAGTCCAGATCGCCTGGCTCGCCGCCGCATGGCGGGGTTCGGTCGTACGGATGAACTGATCGTTGCTGAAATTCATGAATTTCGCGAGATCGCGGAAATTCCGGGACACGCGGTCGGTGAAGCTCTGCGGATCGACGCCTGCGGCTTCTGCCGATTTCTCGACCTTCTGGCCGTGTTCGTCCGTGCCGGTCAGAAAGAAGACGTCGTAGCCGTCCAGCCGTTTGAACCGCGCCAGCACGTCGCACGACAGCGTTGTGTAGGCATGGCCGATATGGGGTGCGTCGTTGACGTAGTAGATCGGCGTCGTGAGGTAGTAGGTCTTTTGACCGGACATCGGATTCAAGCTCGGCAAGGGCGCTGGAAAGCGCGTTTATACACCGGTTCTGGCGGTGGTTTCTATCGCCCCGAGGGCGCTCAGCATGGCCTGCTTCCGGTCCAGGCTGGCACTGTCGGTCTGGGCGAACAGGCGGGAGGTCTTCTCCCACACCTCGACCCACCGATCAAGGCTCGCCGCTTCCCCGAGGCGGCGAAGCGCCGCGGCCTCGGGGTCGGTATAGCCGCGTGCGGCAAGGTTCGTCCCGCGCGCGCCGGAACCGACGATGTCGGCAAGGCAACGCGTCGCAAGATCCGTCGCCGTATGCCACGCGGCGTCCCCGTCGCGCCGCGCGACCCTGTCGGCGAACTTGCTGGCCGCCGCCATGTCGAGGCCCGGGACGCCGGCAATCAGCGCCACGACATCGCGGCGGATTGCGAGCCCGTCGCTCTCGGCGAGCGACAGCGCGCGGCCGATG
>JAYQUR010000171.1:0-7334 GCA_038148075.1 Alphaproteobacteria bacterium
GCCCTGTTCTACGTCATCCAGGGCAAGGGCTACGACATCCACGACGGCAAGCGCTACGACTACGAGGCTGGCGACATCATCATCGTCGAGAACGGCTGCGTTCATCAGCACTTCAACGCGTCGGACGAGGAAGACCTGATCTGCCTCGTCATGAAGGCGAAGCCGCTGTTCCTGTTCATGCACATGCTGTTCCAGAAGGTCGCGGCCTACCCGCCGAAGGAAGCGCCCCCCGGCTGGGAGCACTGGGAGCCGCCGACGGATCTCTGATCCGCGCGCACCCGGTCATCAACCCAGCAATCCAAGGACGAGAGACATGACGACACACGAACGCGACATGGCGCATATCGGCGCCAACAAGTGCAACTGGTATGCGGACGAGCTCCAGGAATCCGCCGAGTTCCGCAAGGAGTACCGCCAGCGGATGGGCGTGATCAAAGCGGCCGACATGCCGTTCGAGAATTCGCCGGACGGGCTCATCAAGCACATGGTCAACGAGCGCATGAACTCGACCGAGAACTGCGTCGAGGCCTACATGCAGTTCATCCCGCCGGGCAGCCACACCGGCAAGCGCCGAATCCTCGCCGAACAGATCCTGTTCGTACTCGACGGCCACGGCTACGATTTGCACTGGGACGTCGAATACGAGGTCGATACCGACTTCACCTGGACGTGGAAGGAGGAGCCCCGCAAGTTCGAATGGGAGCGCGGCGACTTCATCTTCGTGCCCGCCTACTGCACCCAGCAGCACTTCAATGCCGACCCCGACAACGAAGCGCGGATCATCGTGATCACCAACCGCATCTTCAAGGCGATGGGCCTCAACTGGCTGGAGCAGATCGAGAACGCGCCGGAATACGATGGCGACCTTGAGACGATGCTCGCCGGGCCGGGCTGGCTGCCGGATACGCGGGACTAGCGCGGCAGCAGACTGAAACGACGAAGGGCGGGCCCGCGGGCCCGCCTTTTTTTACGGTATGCGAAAGCGCCGAGGTCCGGCGCTCGACCATCGGGCCGATCCCTCATTCTACATCCCGGACACTCTCGCCCGTTGTCACCCTCGGGCTTGACCCGTGGGTCCGCTATCGCGCGACTGCCTGCCGCAAAGATGGACCCTCGGGTCAAGCCCGAGGATGACAATCGAGGGATCGAGAAACCGGGAGGCGAGCCGGATGGAAAGGCGCCTCCCCGCCGCCTCAGAACACCGACGTCTTGATCCGGGCTGTGAACAGCTCCAGCGCGCGGGTCCCCAACACCGAGTTCCCGCTCGGATCCAGTTCGGGCGACCAGACGCAGACGCTCAACCGGCCCGGAATGACCCCGATCATGCCGCCGCCGACGCCGCTCTTCGCCGGGATGCCGACACGGAACGCGAAGTTGCCCACCGCGTCGTAAAGCCCGCAGGTCGTCATCAGGGCGTTGATCCGGCGCGCGCGCCGCGTGCGAACGATCCGCTCCCCGCCGTCGACGGCGACGCCGCCGTTGGCGAGGAAACTCGCCGCCCGCGCGAGGTCGAGACAGCTCATAGCGATCGAGCACTGGTGGAAATAGACGTCCAGCACCGCGTCGACGTCGCCCGTCAAATTGCCGTGCGCCTTGAGGAAGTGCGCGATCGCGCGGTTACGATGCCCGTGATCCCTTTCGGAGGCGGCCACCTCGGAATCGAAACCGACACCCGGATTTCCCGACAGACGCCGCACGCTCGCGAGGATCGCGGCCTTCGCATCGCGCTCGTTCGCAGCGACGATGTCGGTCACCACGTGCGCCCCGGCGTTGATGAACGGATTGCGCGGAATGCCGTGCTCGTGCTCGAGCTGGACCAGCGAGTTGAACGGGTTGCCCGACGGCTCGCGCCCGACCCGACGCCACAGTTTCGAACCGACATGGCCGAGCGCGAGCTGCAGGGTGAAAACCTTGGATATGCTCTGGATCGAGAAAGGAATCTCGGCGGCGCCGGTCGCAAACTCGGTTCCGTCGATGCACTTCACCGCCATGCCGAACTGGCGCGGCGGCACGTCGCGCAGCGCCGGAATGTAGGCCGCTACCCGCCCTTTTCCGAAATCGCGCCGCACCCGCGCGTCGATGCGGTCGAGAATGTCCTGATAGTCAGGTTCCGCAATCGTTATCCGCCATCCGCCCGAATCCCCGGGTCGGTGGATCGGCGGTCGGTAACATATGTCGGATCGGGGGGCGCGGAAAGCGGGAGTCGAGTATCGCCGGACGGCGAAAAACCGCATCCGATCCCTGTCTGTGTCGTACATTCCGGCGCCGGTACTTGCGCAACGTGCCGATCCACCGAGAACCAGCCGTCGCCGGCAGCGCGCGGCTCGGGCATGCCGACGGGCACCCCAAACGCGTGGAGGCCCGAATCCGGTTCGCCGAGCGTCGGGACTCAGCGCGATTTGAGAAACTGGTTCGCTGCGAACGCAGCGCGGTAGCCGCGCGACAGGATCCGCGCGGCGGCGCTCGCCGGCTTCGGTTCGGTGACCGGCAACGGCAGGTCGTCCTCGCGGCCGCCGGACAGGTACGCCGCGATCGCGCGGCCGAAAACCGTGCCCGGCGCGATACCGCGCCCGTTATAGCCACCGGCAGCGTACAGCCCGTCGGCCAGCCGGTGGATCCGCGGCAGATGATCGGGCGTCATCGCGATGTCGCCGTCCCAGGCCTCTTCGAACGCGACGTCGCCGAGGCCTGGAAACAGGCGCCGTAGGCGACTTGCCGCCCACCGTTCGGACAGGCCGTTCCGGCCGCCGACGGCGCGCCCCATCGAGCCGACGACAAGCCGCCCGTCGGCATCCTTGCGCAGCGAAAACATGATCCTGCCGGTATCCCAAAGCCCCTCGCGCCCGGGCAGGATATCGCCCGCACGCTCACCGAGCGGCTCGGTCGCCACCTGGAAGAACGGAACGATCGTGAAGCTGTCTTTCAATCCCGGCCACAGCCGGTCCGTATAGGCGTTCGTGGCCAGAAAAACGCGGCGGGCGGATATGCGGCCGCGGGCGGTCTCCAGGGCCCAGCGGTCACCCTCCCGGGTCAGCCCGGTGACGGCGACGCCGACGGAAACCGCCGCGCCGGCGGCCGACGCCGCCCTCGCCAGACCGCGCACGTATCCCGCTGGATTTACGGTCCCCGCCCGACGGTCGAGGAGCCCGCCGTGATACGCCCCGCTACCGACCTTCTCCGCGACGGTCGTCCTGTCCAGCAATTCCACGGGCGCGCCGAGCCGCTGCCACTCCGCCGCCCGTCGTTCGAGATCGCCGAGGCCGGCGGGCGAATGGGCGGCATGGACCGTCCCGGTTCGCGTCGCCTCGCAACTTATTCGGTGCCGTTCGATCAGCGACATGACATAGGCAGGCCCGTCGCCAAGCGCCGATATCAGCGCCCCGCCCTTCCGGTCGCCGAGCCTGGCCCTAATGTCCTGCGGCGGCAGCCAGAGCCCGGCATTGACGAGACCGACATTACGCCCGGACCCGCCGTAGCCGACGCGCCGCGCTTCCAGCACATGGCAATCGATACCGTATTCCGCCGCATGCAGCGCCGTGGACAGGCCGGTGTAGCCGCCGCCGACGACGGCGAGATCGACCGACCCACCGACCCGGCCGGCCGGAGAGATGTCCGGCTCGACGGCTGTCCGGTCCCAGAGCGGTGTGGACGGTCTCTCCGCCATAGCGGCGGATTCTACTCGGGGATCGCGCGCGGCGGCGCCGTCAGTCCCGCACCCGTCCGTCGAAGCGCTGGACGGCGTCGACGTCGAACTTCTGCGGGTTCACGTCGACCCGGTCGTTCTTCACGTCGCGGTCGAAGGCGACGACCTGGAGAAGCTCCAGTTCCTCGTCGCCGCAACTCTCGAACCAGTACTGCGCGTTGCGCGGCATCACGATGCCCTCGTGCACGCCGAACTCGCCCAGCACCTCGTTGCCCGGGCCGTAGAACCGGACCGCGCCCTTGAGCACCATCCAGAAACCGTCCATGCCGGTATGCGAATGAAGGTTGTTGTCGCCGCCCTCGCGCAGCACCTGCACGGCGCCGCGGATGATGTCGGTCTGGCACAGCGAGACGATCGCCTTGTCGGTCTCCTGCGCCGCCGGTTTCCTATAGGAGAATTTCTGGGGTTCGCGCGGCGGAGCTCCCTTGGCTCGGGCGGATTTGCGGGTCGGTTTTTCGGCGACGTCGGCCATGGCGATGTTTCCCTGTCAGGAGTCCGAAACGGGTCGATACATAATTGAGGTTGTGGCGGTGCGCGGGACGCGCCAGTATTCGATCAAACGATACAGCAGAGATCGTATTGATACCAAGGAGGACACGTCAAATAAGAAAATCCGCGCTGTTTCTCGCTGTTCCCGCCGCCGCGTTCGCGCTGACGACGCTGGCCGCCGCGCCTGCCCTGTCGGACGCAGTCGAGGACTTCTACAAGAAAAAGCGCGTGACGCTCTATGTCGGCTATTCGCCGGGCGGCGGCTATGACCGCTATTCGCGCACGCTGGCCCGCCACATGGGCCGCCACATTCCCGGCAAGCCGCGCATCATCGTCAAGAACCGGCCCGGCGCCGGCTCGATGATCCTGACCAACGAGCTTTTCAACTCGCTTCCCAAGGACGGCTCCGTCTTCGGCAATGTCGGCCGCGGCCTGCCGCAGGAGCCCCTGATGGGCACCAAGGAGGCCAAGTACGATTCCACCAAGTTCACGTGGCTCGGCTCGATGAACAACGAGGTCAGCATCTGCGCCTCGTGGCACGGTTCCGAGATCAAGACGGTCGACGACATGCTGTCGAAGAAGTTCGTCGTCGGCGGTGTCGGCCCGGGGTCGGACACGGACACGTTTCCGACGGCGCTCAACAACGTCTTCGGCGCGAAGATCCGGCTGGTGACCGGCTATCCGGGCGGCAACGACGTCAACTTCGCGATCGAACGCGGCGAGCTTGACGGCCGCTGCGGCTGGTCGTGGTCGTCGGTCAAATCGACGCGCGCGAAATGGCTCAAGGACAAGAAGATTCACTTGCTCGTCCAGATGTCGACGGAGAAGCACCCCGACATGCCCGACGTTCCCTTCATTCTCGATCTCGCAAAGAACGCGGACCAACGGGCGACGCTCGCCTTCATCTACAGCCGCCAGGCGTGGGGCCGGCCGTACATGGCGCCTCCCGGCGTGCCGGCGGACCGTGCGAAGGCTCTGCAGGACGCGTTCATGGCGACGATGAAGGATCCCAAGTTCCTCGCCGACGCCAAGAAGCAGAAGCTCGAGATTGCGCCGCTGTCGGGCCCGAAAGTCGCGTCGCTTATCAAACAGATGTACGACACGCCGAAGAACATCGTCGAGCTGGCCGCGCTGGCGACCAGCGAGCAGTCGAAGATGGAGATCGCCAAGGCGGTAATCCCGGTCGAGACGATGGAGGGCAAGATCACGGAGTCCAAGCGCGACGGTCGCTCGATCACGGTCGAGGGCGGCGGCCGGAAGTGGAAGGTCAGCGTTTCCGGCTCGAAGACCACCGTGATGATCGGCGGCAAGAAGGCGAAGCGGAAGGCGTTGCAGGTCGGTATGGCCTGCAAGCTCACCTACCAGGGCACGCTCGCCAAGGCGTTCGATTGCCAGCCGTAACGCCCGGCTGACATGCGACATATCGCCAGGAGCCGCAACGGACGGCTCCCGGCGGTCGCTTTTCCCATGAGAATTCCGATATCGGTCCGCGAGGGTTAGCGCGACATGGAAATGCTCGCGACGGCAGGCGACGCGCTGCTGATCATGCTGGAGATCGAACGCCTGGGCTACCTGTTCGCCGGCGTCCTGATCGGGCTCGCGCTCGGCGTCATCCCCGGCCTCGGCGGCATCGTCGGCATGGCGCTGCTGCTTCCGTTCACCTTCGACATGGACTCCTACTCCGCGTTTACCTTCCTGCTCGGCATGGGTTCGGTGACGACGACGTCGGACACGATCCCGGCGGTGCTGTTCGGCGTGCCCGGCACGGCCGGTTCCGCGGCGACAGTCCTGGACGGCCATCCGCTTGCCAAGCAGGGCCAGGCCGGGCGCGCGTTCGGCGCGGCCTATTCCGCCTCGCTCGCCGGCGGCGTGTTCGGCGCGCTGATGCTCGGCGTCTCGGTGCCGATCCTGCGCCCCGTCATGCAGGAGATCGGCTCGCCCGAGCTGCTCGCCTTCGCGGTGTTCGGCCTCTGCATGGTCTCGGCGCTGTCGGGCGGAACGCCGCTGCGCGGCCTGATCGCGGCGGGCTTCGGCCTGATGGTCGCGGCGATCGGCCAGGACCCGCAGGTCGGCGTCACGCGGTTTACATACGGCTGGCTCTATCTGTGGGACGGGCTCTCGATCATTCCCATCACGCTCGGCCTGTTCGCTCTGCCGGAGCTCGCCGACATGGCGGTCGCGAGGCGGTCTATCGCGGGCGACACCAGCGTCGACACGAAGTCGGGCCAATGGCAGGGCGTGAAGGATACGGTCCGCAACTGGTTTCTGGTCTTGCGCGCGGGCGCGATCGGCGCCGGGCTTGGCTCGGTTCCCGGCATGGGCAGCGCCGTTATCGACTGGATCGCCTACGGCCACGCGGCGACGACCGAGAAGGGCGCGCTCGAGACGTTCGGGACCGGCGACATCCGGGGCGTGCTCGCCTCGGAAGGCTCCAACAACGCCAAGGAAGGCGGCGCGCTGGTGCCGACCATCGCGTTCGGCGTGCCGGGCTCCGCGCAGATGGCGATCCTGCTCGGCGCGTTCCTGATCCAGGGGCTGGTGCCCGGCCCCGAGATGCTGACCACCAACCTCGAGGTCACCTATTCGATGGTCTGGTCGGTCGCGCTCGCCAATATCGTCGGCGCCGGCATCTGTTTCCTGTTTTCCAACCAGTTCGCCCGCGTCTCGCAGGTCCGCCATGCGATAATCCTGCCGCTGATCCTCGCGGTGCTGTTCGTCGGCGCCTTCCAGGGCCGGCGGGACTGGGGCGACCTGCTGGTGCTGGTCGTCTTCGGCGTGATCGGCTGGGTGATGAAGCGCAAGGGCTGGCCGCGGCCGCCGGTTATCCTCGGCGTCGTGCTGGGAGGCATCATCGAGCGATACCTCTGGATTTCCTACAAGGCGTCCGAAGCCCGCACCGGGTTCGGCGGCGACTGGCTGACGAACTGGCTGGTGGTGGTGCTCTTCGTCGTCGCGGTAATTGTGCTCAACCTGCCGCTGATCCGCGACGTGCGCGACGACGGCGGCGTCAAGACGCTGTTCGGGCGTTTCGAGAAGCCGAAGTTCGATGCCAACACGGCCCTCTACGTCTTCTTCATCGCGCTGTTCGGTTTTGCCCTAACGCAGTCGTCAGGTTGGCGCTACGAGGCTCGTTTCGTACCGC
>JAYQUR010000172.1:0-7320 GCA_038148075.1 Alphaproteobacteria bacterium
CGGCGTGAAGGCATCGAAACCCGTGCACATGTCGAGCGCCTCGCCGTGCGCGTCGATCAGGGTGAGATCGACGGCGACGCCGCGCGAGTGCGGCGACCCGCGGCGCGGGTCGGCCAGGAATTCGGGGTCCGGCGTATGGCTCCACAGCGCCCACTGGGCTTCCGACGGCCGGAACGCGTCGAAGATGCGGAACCGCAGTCCGTGCAGCGCGGCGAGTTCGATCGCGGTTCGCAGCGCGTCCGCGGCATCTTCGTGCAGATAGCAGCCCGCCCGCGCATAGACCGGCGCGCCGGTGAAGTTGTCGTCTGTGGCGTAGGCGATGTCGATGTCGACGTCGAATGCCGGCGCGGCGATTTCCACGAGGCTCATGTCGTCAAGTCCCGTTCCCAGCGCGCCGTTACCCGGCGCTAATGACCGGTCGCGAGGCTAGCACGATGTCCCCGAATCGGGACCGGGAGGGCAGGACGCGGTGACGCTCGTCCTCGGCATCGATACCAGCGGCGACGCATGCGCGGTCGCGCTTCTCGACAGGGACGGCGTTCTCGCGGAACGCCGCCGGGAAATGACGCGCGGCCATGCCGAAGCGCTTGTTCCCATGATCATGGAAACGATCCGCGACGCCGGCGCCTCGGCGGCCGGGATCGCCGTGGTTGGCGTCGCAGTCGGCCCGGGGTCGTTCACCGGCATCCGGACCGGTATCGCGGCGGCCCGCGGTTTTGCGCTTGCGTCGGGCGCCTGCGCGGTGGGCGTCTCGGCGCTCGAGGCAACCGCGTTTGCAGCGTTGGCGTCGCACCCCGGCGCCGAACGGACGGCCTGCATTCTCGAAACCCGGCGGGCCGATTTCTTCTGCCAGTTTTTCAGGTCGGGTCCTGCGGCGCTGGCGCCGCCGACGGTTCTCGCCGCCGATGAACTGCGGCAAATGTTGCGGAGCGACGATCTTCTCGCCGGCAACGGCGTCGAACGGTTCCGGCGCGAAGGCGGACGCGCGATCGGGGGCGCTGCCGGCGCCGGAACGGTTTTCGGCGCGGCCGATGTGGCGCTGCTTGCCGGCCGACTGCATGCGGCAGCCGAGGAAAAGGGGCTGGAACGGACCCTTTCTCCCTTATATCTTCGCCCGGCGGAGGCGCGGAGGCCTGCGGACGGAGGACGGCTCAGAGAATGAGCGGATACGATCTCGCACCGGTACAGGAAAACGATTTCGCGCTGATGGCGCGTATCCACGCGTCGGCGTTCGACGATGCCTGGAGCGCGGCGATGATCCGCCGGATCCTGTCGATGCCGGGCAGTTTCGGGTTGGTTGCCCGCCGAAACCGGCAATGGTCGGTAGCAGGTTTCGCCCTCGTGCGCGGCGTCGCCGACGAATGCGAGCTGCTGTCGCTGGCCGTCGCGTCGGAGCAGCGCGGCCGCGGCGTCGGCTCGCTGTTGCTTGCCGGCGTCATCCAGCAATCGCATGCCGCCGGCGCCCGGAAGCTGTTTCTCGAGGTCGCCGAGGACAACTTCGTGGCGCGGGATCTGTATGACGGTTTCGGGTTCGTGCCGGTCGGCCGCCGTCCCGACTATTACGTCCGGGCCGACGGCAGCACGGAGTCCGCGGTGACCATGGCCTGCGACCTGACGGTGGCGGTCTCAGAAGCGCGCGCCTGACTCGCCGTCAGCTTCCCTGCGTGCCGGTTTTTTCGACGACCAGTCGCCAGGTGCCTTCGGCGCCTTCTTCGGGGGTCAGCGAAACGATCCGATGGCCGAGCTCGCGCAGGGAGTCCGGCACGTTCTGCAGCGGCTCTTCGCCGCGCAACCTGACCTCCAGAATCTCGCCGGCGCTCATCTTCTCCACGCTAAGCCGGGTTTTAACGAATGTCATCGGACACACTTCGTCGCTTATATCCAAATAATAGTCAGTCGAAATCATTGCGTTTTTCATCAATTAAATACTAAAAAAGATATTGCGGTTTTTCCGCCACATACCTATATAGTCATCGTTTGTTTGCTTGAGGGTTCGGCACATGAGTGAAAATTCTACCCCGGATAACAAGGACGTTATCGCCTGGACAGCGGATATAGTCGCTTCTCACGTCCAGAACAACAGCGTCGCGATCAACGACCTTCCGCAGCTGATCCGGACGGTGCACGAATCGCTTTCGGGTCTTTCCGGCAGCGCGCCGGCGGAGAAGCCGCAGCCGGCGGTCTCGATTCGCAAGTCGGTGACGCCGGACTACATCATTTGCCTCGAGGACGGTCGCAAGCTGAAGATGCTCAAGCGCCACCTTGCGACGGCGTACGGCATGACGCCCGAGGAATACCGCGAGAAATGGGGCCTGCCCGCCGATTACCCGATGGTTGCGCCGAACTACGCGAAGCAGCGCAGCTCGCTCGCGAAGAAGATCGGCCTCGGGAAGCGCCGCGGCAGCTGACCGTCGCATTTGCCGAGAAATTCGAGGGCATCCGAGTGCGGATGCCTTCTTTTTTGACTATACTGACGGGGTCACTTACCTTTACTGACGGGGTCACTTACCTTTTCCATGAATTTTTCGGCCCAGACACCGGGAACGCCGATGCCGTCACGAATTGAAGAGCTTTGCCGCGAGCGCGGTCTGAAAATGACCGGCCAGCGCCGCATCATTGCGCAAGTGCTCTCCGATGCGGAAGACCATCCCGATGCGGAGGAGGTCTACCGGCGGGCCTCTTCGCTCGACGACCGGATAAGCATGGCGACGGTGTACCGGACCGTCCGGCTTTTCGAGGAAGCGGAAATCCTCGATCGTCACGACTTCGGGGACGGCCGGGCGCGTTACGAAACGGCGCAGGACGACGGCGCGCATCATCACCATATCATCAACGTAAAGACCGGCGACGTGATCGAGTTCGAGAACGAACGGCTCGAAGAACTCAAACAGCAGATCGCCACCGAACTCGGTTTCAAGATCGTCGGCGAGCGCCTGGAGCTGTATTGCGTTCCGGCCGACGACAAAGATAAGAACAACGCGTGACGCCGGCCCTCTCCACCGAGGCCAGCCGCATGCCGCGCAACGGGTGATCAGAATGGATGGCGCCAAAATCGCTGCCGATGCGTTCGAGCCGATTGTCGTCGGCAAACTGGAGGCCCGCCTAGCGGGCACCGAGGAAGAAGTCGCTGCGGCGCAGTCCCTGCGGTACCGCGTCTTCTTCGAAGAAATGTCCGCCAAGCCGTCTCCCGAGGTTGCGGCCAAGAAGCGGGATTTCGACAAGTTCGACGAAATCTGCGACCACCTGCTGGTGATCGACGAATCGCGAACGGACCTGCCGTGCGGCGTCGTCGGAACCTACCGGCTGTTGCGCAGTTCCGTGGCGGCGCAGCATGGCGGGTTCTACACCGCCGACGAGTTCGACATCCGGCGGATCGACGCCTATCCCGGCGAAACGCTTGAGCTCGGCCGGTCCTGCGTCGAGGTCGATCATCGCAACAGGCCGACCATGCAACTCCTGTGGCAGAGCATCGCCCAGTACGTATTCCAGCACGAAATCGGAATCATGTTCGGCTGCGCCAGCATGCAGGGCACCGATCCTGCCGCGCTCGCGCTACCGCTGTCCTATCTCTATCACTACCACCTCGCGCCGCCGGCGCTTCGGCCCCGTGCCCTCGATGAGCGTTATGTGGACATGCGCCTCCTGTCCGAGGAGCAGATCGACACCCGCAAGGCGCTCGTCGCGCTGCCGCCGCTGATCAAGGGCTATCTGCGTCTCGGCGGATTCGTCGGCGACGGCGCCGTGATCGATTTCGATTTCAACACCACGGACGTCAGTATCGTCGTGAAAACCGATCTCGTGACGGACAAGTACTTCAAGCACTACGAACGCCGGAGCCGACGGGAAGACGACGCCGAGGAGGACGTCAGCGGACAAGGCGGAGCCTGACACCGTGGGCTCTCCGTTGCGCGCGTTCGTCCGGATCGGCGCCTACCTGTCGCTTACTTTCTTTCTGATGCCGGTCCAGATGATCGCGGTCTCTCTCGGCAGCGAGTTCGCGGTAAAGTTGCCGCTGTTCTATCATCGGCTGTGCGCGCGCATCCTCGGCTTTCAGATCCGCGTCCATGGCAGGATCGAACGCGAGGGCCCGGTGCTCTTCGCTTGCAACCACACGTCCTATACCGACATCGCGATCCTCGGCGCCATCCTGCCGGCGTCCTTCGTCGCCAAGGCGGAAGTCGCGAGCTGGCCGTTGTTCGGCATCCTCGCGAAGTTGCAGCGAACCGTATTCGTCGCTCGCCGCGGGCCGAAGGCCGCGGCGCAACGCGACGAGATGATCCGGCGGCTTGAGCGCGGCGACAATCTCATCCTCTTCCCCGAGGGCACGAGTTCCGACGGCAACGCTGTGCTGCCCTTCAAGAGCGCGCTGTTCAGCGTCGCCCAGGTGCGCCCGAACGATTCGCCGCTCCGCGTCCAGCCGGTCTCGGTGGCCTATACGCGCCTCGACGGCATGCCGATCGGCCGCGCGCTGAGGCCCTATTTCGCGTGGTACGGCGACATGACGCTTGCGCCGCATTTCTGGGAGCTCGCGGGTCTCGGCCATGCGACGGTCGACGTCGTGTTCCACCCGCCTGTCACCATCGATGCGTACGAGAACCGCAAGCAGCTTGCCGACGCCTGTTTCGCGGCTGTCGCGTACGGCGTATCGGCGGCAAACGCGGGCCGGCTCGACGAGCTGGCCGCCGTCGTCTGACCCATTGCATTCTTGACTCCCGGCATTGCGATGATAATTTGCGAAAATCCAGTCAGGGCAACGGGTTAACGGCGTCGCGCCTGCCGGTGCTTTTGGGAAGGCCAGTTGGCGAAAAAGCTCCACATCAAGAATTACGGTTGTCAGATGAACGTGTATGACGCTCGCCGCATGGCGGACGTCCTCGCGCCGCTCGGCTATACCGAAGTGCAGGAGCCCGACGGCGCGGACCTGATCATCCTGAATACGTGCCATATCCGCGAGAAAGCCGCGGAGAAAGTCTATTCGGAACTGGGTCGGCTGAGGTCCCTCAAGTCCGGACAGCGCGCCGGCGGCGCATCGGTGATGATCGGCGTGGCGGGATGCGTGGCGCAGGCCGAGGGCGCGGAGATGATGCGCCGCGCGCCATATGTAGACATGGTGTTCGGGCCGCAAACCTATCATCGGCTGCCGGAGATAATCGCCCGGGCCCATCGCAATGCATCCGACGGATCGGGGCCGGGGCGCGGCGTCCTCGATACCGACTTTCCCGCCGAGGCGAAGTTCGACCACCTGCCCGACGCCCGTTCGCAGGGCCCTGCCGCATTCCTCACCGTGCAGGAAGGGTGCGACCGCTTTTGCGCGTTTTGCGTCGTGCCGTACACGCGCGGCGCCGAATACTCGCGCCCGGTCGCCGACATCCTGCGCGAGGCGACGGACCTGATCGACGCCGGCGCGCGCGAGATCACGCTGCTCGGCCAGAACGTCAACGCCTACCACGGCGTCGCGCCGGCGGGCGGCGAAACCCGGCTCGCCGGGCTGATGGAGGCGCTGGCGGCCCTGCCCGGCCTCGACCGCATCCGCTACACCACCTCGCATCCGCGAGACATGTCGCCCGATCTGATTGCGGCGCATCGCGATATCGACGCGTTGATGCCCTATCTCCACCTGCCCGTGCAATCGGGGTCCGATTCGATCCTCGCGGCGATGAATCGCCAGCATGTCGCTGCCGACTATCTCCGGATCATCGACGACCTCCGGGCGGCCCGCCCCGACCTCGCCCTGTCGTCCGATTTCATCGTCGGCCACCCCGGCGAAACGGATGCCGATTTCGAAGCGACGCTCGAGCTCGTCCGGGCGGTCGGGTACGCTCAGGCATATTCCTTCAAATACAGTCCGCGGCCCGGGACGCCCGCGGCGGCGATGGAGGATGCGGTGGCCGAACCGGTCAAGTCGGAACGGCTCGCGGCCTTGCAGGCGCTCCTCAACGAACAGCAGATCGATTTCAACGAGAGTTTCGTGGGCCGTCGCGTGCCGGTGCTTTTCGACCGTCGCGGCCGATCCGATCGCCAGCTCGCCGGGCGCAGCCCGTGGATGCATGCCGTTCACGTCGATTTTGCCGACACGACTGCGGCCGATGCGGCCTACGGCACGATCGGCGAAGTCGATATCGTGTCTGCGCATCCGAACTCGCTCGCCGGCGTTCCGGCGGGCGCCGGCGTGTCGCCAGAGGGGGAGGCCGCAGCCTGAGCCAGTTTGCAACATCGGGGAGCGGCGCGACGCCACTGGTCCTCGAATTCGACGACAACCGGTTGCTGCCGATGCTGTTCGGCGACTTCGACCGGCATCTGGCCCGCATCGAGCAGGGGCTCGACGTCACGCTTTCGTCGCGCGGCAACAGCGTTGCGATCGAAGGCGACGGCGAAGCGGTAGAACTCGCGCGCCGGGTTCTCGAAAGCCTGTACGACGATCTCCGCGGCGGCCGCGAGGTCGGCATGGCGGAGGTCGATGCGGCAGTGCGCCTCGTCCGAAGCGCCGCCCGGGCGGAGGTCGCGCCGCTCAACGACGGCAAACTCGTCATCCGCACGCCCAAGCGGCATATCTCGCCGCGGTCGCCCGGCCAGCAGCGCTACATCCGCGCGCTGCTCGACAACGAGCTCGTCTTCGGGCTCGGCCCCGCAGGCACCGGCAAGACGTATCTTGCCGTCGGGATGGCGGTCTCAATGCTGATTTCGGGGCGGGTGGACAGGATCGTCCTGTCGCGCCCCGCCGTCGAAGCCGGCGAACGGCTCGGCTTCCTGCCCGGCGACATGAAGGACAAGATCGATCCCTATCTTCGGCCGCTGTACGATGCGCTTTACGACATGCTGCCGCCCGACCAGGTAGACCGCCGGCTGTCCACCGGCGAGATCGAGGTCGCGCCGCTGGCGTTCATGCGCGGCCGCACCCTGTCGAACGCCTACGTCATCCTCGACGAGGCGCAGAACGCCACCCCGGTCCAGATGAAGATGTTCCTGACGCGCCTCGGCGAAAACGCCCGAATGGTGGTGACCGGCGATCTCAGCCAGATAGACCTGCCCGGCGGCGCGGTCTCGGGGCTGCGCCATGCCGTCCGCACGATCGATGGCGTGCCCGGCGTCCGTGTGGTGACGCTTCACGCCGAAGACGTCGTGCGGCACGAGCTTGTCTCGCGCATCGTCAGCGCCTACGACGCGGCGGAAAACGATGCCTGAGGCGCCACCGGAAATCGACATACGCGCCGATGCGGCCGTCTGGGACCGCGACCTCGCCGATCCGCATATCGTGCGCGCCGCGACGGCCGCGCTTGCCGGCTTCGACGGCGCGGCCGAAATTAGCGTGCTGCTGACCGA
>JAYQUR010000173.1:0-7319 GCA_038148075.1 Alphaproteobacteria bacterium
GAGTTTTTCGGCGATCGTAGCAGGTAGCGACGCGGTCCGTTATTCCGCGGCCTGCGCCGCCTTCTGCTCCTCGCCGTAGAGACGGCGGAGGACGCGCCGCATGGCGAGCAGAGCCTCATCGGCGGGAATGGTCCCGCGCGGGTTGGCGTCGCGGCCGACCGCTTCGGGGTCGATATCGATGGCCCGCTGCTGCGCCTCGTAGACGATCAGATCCTCGTTCAGGACGTTGTGCATCTGGTCCGAGAACAGCTGGCGCATGTCCTCGGGCACCTTGTCCTTGTGGCCTGCGACGGTCCAGAACTGGTGCGTCGTCGTTTCGGTCTCGGGCGTCATCGCGTGATAGACCACGAAGCCCCATTTCCCCTGATCGGAGTTGCGCGTCTCGGTATCGGCGCCGATGCCGGCATCGACCGCGCCGTTGTTGATGTTGATATAGGCGGGCGGGACAAACTGGCTCATCTGCCAGCGGTCGATATTGCCGTCGAACTTGCCGTACTGGCGGAAGGCGAGCGCGGGCTCGATGCCCTCCATCCAGCGCGTGATACGCACCGTGTCCCCCTCGGTGTCGACGATCAACTGGGCCTTCTCGGCGACGTCGCGGTTCCCTGTGGTCGAGCCGTGAACGTAGGTGAGGTGCGAGAGGTCGAGCAAGTTGTCGAGGACCAGCCGGTAGCCTGCCTTCACGTGCGTCTGACCCTGCACGCGGATCCAGTCCTCGTCGAGGTTGTGGACCGGGTAGCCGGGGATCATCGCCTCGTCGGCGAGCGCGGGATCGCCGGGCCAGAACAGCACCCAGCCGTGCCGCTCGGCGACCGGATACCGACGTACCGTCGCCCAGCCGGGCGCTTCGTCGGAACCCGGCAGATGGGTGCAGGCGCCGGTGCAGTCGAAGACCATCCCGTGATAGCCGCATTCGATCTCGTCGCCGACGAGATTGCCCTCCGACAGCGGCAGGTTGCGGTGGGGACAGCGGTTCTCGAGTGCGACAGGGGTACCGTCTTCCTTGCGGTACAGCACGACGTACTCGCCGAGGAGAATTCGGCCGAGAAGCTCGCGGCCGACGTCCTTGGACCATGCGGCGACGTACCAAGCATTTCTCACGAACATCTGCGGTCCCCCTCCTCCGACGCGGCGCTTCGTAATTAATCAGTATACCCCGTTTCCGTTTCCGGACAACCCCCACGACGCGGGATCGCAGTGTACTGACGAGCGCCAGCGGCCTATTGTCGGTCCATGACGAAAAGCGGAAACCAGACGGGTTCGATGACGAGCCTGTGGGAGCGGCCCGGCTACCTGATCAGGCGGCTGCACCAGATCCATGTCGCGATCTTCCTCGAGGAATGTGCGGCCTACAACATCACGCCCGTCCAGTACGCCGTGATGACGGCCCTGCTGAACCGGCCGGATTCGGACCAGATCACCATCGCGCAGGATGCGGGGATCGACCGGACCAACGTCGCCGACGTGCTCGCGCGCCTGGATCAGCGCGGGCTGGTGCAACGCCGCCGTAGCGAAGCGGACCGGCGCATGCGGATCGCGGCGCTGACCGACGAAGGCCTGCGGATCGCCCGCGACATGGAGCACGCCTCGCTTCGCGCCCAGGCGACGCTGATGAAGCCGCTGTCGCCGGAGAAGCACGAGACGCTGATGCGCCTGATGACGGAACTCGTCGAGGCCAATAACGACTACAGCCGGGCGCCAGCGCGGCTGCCGGCGGAAGCGGCCGGGTAATTTTCCCAAAAAGAAAGGGCGGCCGAAGCCGCCCTTTCGGTATTCGAGAAGGCCGCGTCTATTTGCGGGTCCGTTCCACGGCCGCCTGAAGCAGCGCGAACATGTCCTTGGTTCCCGGATTGCCGCCCAGGAACTGAGCGCCAAGCGGGCGAACGCCGTCCATGAACTGCTTCTGCTCCGCAGCGGAGAGACGGATGACTTCGGCGCCGTTGTCCTTCCAGAGCTTCTCGGCGCGCTGGCCGAACTCGAGAGCGGTCTTGGTCGCCCAATCGCTCATGCCGCCGATCGTGGTCTCGACAAACTTGCGCTGATCGTCCGAAAGTTTGTTAAGCCACGCCTTGCTGAGCAGGATCGCGCTCGGGATCATGCCGCTCTCGATCACCGTAACGTACTTGGTCACAGTGAAGAATTTCGAGCCGCCCATCACGATGATGGAACTGCGGCAGGCGTCGAGCGTTCCGCGCTGAAGGGCGGGCAGCACCTCGGTATAGGGCATCGGCACGCCGGCCGCGCCGAACTTCGAGGCAAGCGCACTTTCCATCTTGGTCGCAAGCACCCGGACTTTCTGCCCCTTCATGTCGGCAAGGGTGCGGATCGGCTTCTTGCTCGCCCAGGAAGTGGGGCCGTAGACGTAAAGCGACTGGATCTGAATGCCCTTGCTGTCGGCCAGCTTGGAATACTTTCCGAAGAACTCGGTGTCGTTCAGGGCGCGGTGCGCATGCATGACGTCATCGAAGATGCCCGGCGCATCGGGCACCTGGAACGCCTGATTGATGCCGACGAGGAACCCGGGCGGCGTGATCATCATTTCGAGCGTGCCGAACTGCAGACCTTCGATCATGCGCGGAATCTTGCCGATCTGGCCGGCCGGGAAATAACGGACCTTGAAGCCCATCTTGCCGTCGATCCGTTTCTGGATCTCCTGCGCCACGGCATGCTGCGGATCGTTGATCGTCGCGTAGCCGATCTTGATATCCATCTGGGCGGCCGCACCGGTTGCGAAACCAACAACCGACAGCGCGACTGCTGCGCCCATAATCTTACGAATTCCCATTCCTTCTCTCCCCTTGGAAAAACTCGCCCGAATGCACAAACGGCGCGCGACCGGACGGTCTCGCGCACCGGATTACCGGATAGGGTTGTAAGGATCAGTATGCTGATCGTCAAAATGAGGAGTCAATAGCGCGCCGCGCGCAGGTCGCGTTAAATGGACAGAACCGCTTAATCAGATACGAGGAGAGCACCATGACAGCGAAAACCGTGGGAACCAATCCGGCTTCCGTCGCGCCGCCGATGAAACCGCATTATTCCAACAGCATCCGGACGAATGCGGGTCCGCTACTTTTCATCGCCGGACAGGTCGCGCTCGATGCGGAGGGCAAACTCGTCGGCGAAGGCGACATCCGCGCTCAGGCGACGCAGGTACTGGAGAATATCCGGGAAATCGTCGAGGCGAACGGCGGCTCGATGGCCGACATCGCGCAGGTCACGGTCTACGTTCGCGACATCGAGGCGTTCAGTTCGATCTCGGATATCCGCGAGAGCTATTTCCCGAAGGACGGCCCGGCCTCCGCCATCGTCGAGGTTTCGGCGCTCGCCTGGCCCGAATTCCTGATCGAGATCGCAGCCGTCGCCGCCCTGCCGGACTGATCCTCCGGCCCTTTCGGAACCCCGTTCGCGTCGATCAGGCCGCGCGCCGACAGCGCGTCGACGGCGCGGACGAACTGCTCCGCAGCGGCCGGCCGTTCCCACGCCTCCAGCCAGTTCTGTTCGATGA
This sequence comes from Alphaproteobacteria bacterium, assembly GCA_038148075.1. GTDB lineage: Bacteria > Pseudomonadota > Alphaproteobacteria > MPNO01 > UBA830 > JAYQUR01. The sequence goes on from JAYQUR010000173.1 coordinate 3,509, forward strand.
ACGAATGAATGGCCGGATGGCCGAGCGACGCCTCCCACAGGATTCCGAGCAGCGAGGCAAGCAGCTCCTCCTCCTCCTTGACGGCCAGACCGACGCAGCAGGCGGCGTCGGCTTCCGCGGCGCGCCCGCTCTCCGGCCCGGCGCCTAGGCCGAAATCGGGGAGCGCGCGGCGCGCAGGCGCCGCGATCTGCCAATGCGCCACCTCGTGGATCAGCACCGCCGCCTCGCTTCGGGTGCGAACGGCGCGGCCGTCCCAGCTGAACGCGTCCGCCGGCGCCTCGTCGATCGCGGGAATCCCGAAACGCCTTACCAGCGCCAGGGCATCGGCCCGCCGCTCCGGCGTGTCGTCCGGCCCGCCGCGTTCGGCGCTTCGGGCAATCGACGCGAAGGCGGCAGCGGCGGTCCCCGCCGGCAACAGGCGCGCAACGCCTGCGAGCGCCCGCGGCAGAACGTCCGGTTCGATAGGGGTGAGGTTCATGACCGGGGTTTATAATAGCGTTCCGTTTCAAATGCTTGCATTCGGTTCGCGGCGCGGCGATGTTGCCGTCCGAACGCACCGAGCCCGGAAGGCCATGCCCGAAACCGAGACCGAAACAGACACACCGGCCCGCGGCGGCGCGGACGCTCTGAGCGTCTCGGGGCTGGTCAAGGCCTATCGCCTCGGCGACGAGCGGATTCCCGTCCTGCAGGGGCTGTCGCTGAACGTCGGCAGCGGCGAGTTCGTCGCCATCATGGGACCGAGCGGATCGGGCAAGACGACGCTGCTGAACTGCATTGCGGGCATCGACACACCGGACGAAGGCGGCGTTGCACTCGCAGGAACGCCTGTCGACTATCGCTCGCACGGTCGCGCACGATGCTCCGGCGCCGCGACATCGGCATCGTCTTCCAGTTCTTCAACCTCATCCCGACCCTGACCGTGCGCGAGAACATCGCGCTGCCGCTGCAGATTTCGGGGCGTATCCGCGACGAGAACAACGAGCGCATCGATGCGCTGCTGTCGCGCGTCGGCCTCGACGCCCGGCGCGATCACCTGCCGCACCAGCTTTCCGGCGGCGAGATGCAGCTGGTCTCGATCGCCCGCGCGCTGGTGCACGAACCGGCGCTGCTGCTCGCCGACGAGCCCACCGGCAACGTCAATCCGGCCATCGGACGCTCGATCCTGCAAACTCTGCGGGAGACGGTCCGCGAAGAAAAAACCAGCGTCCTGATGGTCACGCACAGCCCCGAGCATGCGGGCTGGGCCAACCGCGTCTGCTTTCTCCAGAACGGCGTCATCGCCGGCACGGTGACGCCGGAGAACGGGCCCGAGGACCTGACGCCGATCTACGGCGAACTGCAGCGTCTGGGAATCTGACCGTGCCGGCGGCGCCCGCCCTCAATCTGTGGCTCGCGCTCAGGCTCTCGCTGCGCAGCCTGTCGCACCGGAAGATGGTGGCGCTCGCGACGATGCTTGGCGTCGCCATCGGGGTCTGCGTCGTCAACACGGTTCTGATCGTGGATGCGAACACGGCGCGCACGAGCGCCGCCGAGCAGTCTTCCGATGCGGACCCGCGCGCGCCCGACGCGCAGCCGGTCGCCGCCGAGCAGGACGTGGGCGGCAAGTCCTTCAGCATTACGATCCAGCGCAATCGTCCGGGCGCCGGCGACACGCTCGTCCCGACGCAGCGCGGCGGCAGCGGCAGCCAGAAAGGCGCCGCTGCGACGCGGCTCGGCGAGGAAGACTATCAGGCGATGCGCCTCGCCGTCCGGCTGGCCTCCCTCCTCGCCTTCTTCATCGGCGCCGTCATCGTCTTCTATACGATGCGCTACTCGGTCTCGACCCGCGCGCGGGAATTCAGCCTGCTGATGTGTCTCGGCGAGAGCCGCCGCAACGTCGGCGCCTCGCTCGTCACCGAAGCCGGCCTGCTGGGTGCGGTCGGAACGGCGATCGGCACGGCCGCCGCGTTCCCAGCCGCCGCGGCGCTGCTCGCGGCGGGCATCTCGACCAACGGCCGCAAACCGCTTCCCGGCTTCGACATTCCCGAGTTCGAGCTCCTCGCGATGGGAGCGATCAGCCTGATCATCGTGTTCTTCGGGGTCGCCAGCCCGCTCAGGGATCTCGGCCGGCTGAGCATCCGCGAAGTCCTTCAGCCGCGTTTCCTGACCAACGGGGAATCCGGGATCGTGCTCGCGCAACGCGGCTTCGGCTGGCTGATTCCGCCGTTTCTCGCGGCCGGCTGGATCGGCATCCGGCCCTTCATGGAAGACTGGCTCTCGGTCGTCTACTTCTTCCTGTTCGAGGCGTTCTTCGTCGCGATCCTGGCGGTGGCGACCCTGTGGTGGCTGTCGCCGGTCCTCCGCGGCGCGATCCGCGTTTTCGAGACGCTTTTCCGCGCCGTCATGCCGCTCGAAGCGTTTCTCACCGGGCGCCGCATGCGGCTCAACAGCCAACGGCTCGTCTTCTCGGTCACCGGCGTGACGCTGGTCTTTTCGCTGCTGACCGGCCTGCACGACGTCACCCGCGCGCTGAAGGACGAGATCGCGCTGTGGACCTATACCGCGATGCGGACGGTTTCTTATTTCGAACGGCCGGCCGGGCGCGAGGTAGACGAGGAAGCGCTGCAGGCGCAGATCGCCCAGCACGAGATCGTGTTCGCGCGGATGTCGGCGAAGACGCGCGGCAATTTCCCGATACGCCTGATCCGCGGCGACGACATCAATCCCTATCTCCGGGCGCAGGGTCTGCAGGCTCTCGACCCGGGCGAGGTGATCCTGTCGCGCACGCTCGCCGCCCGCTACGACGCGCGCGCCGGCGACAAGATCACCTTTTCGAACGGCGAGACGACATACGATTTCAAAGTGATCGGCGTTACCGACCAGATCGGCTTCTATATGGAACCGGCGCAATATGTGGACCTGAAGTCCTACGCGCTGTTCAGCGACGGCAATCCGATCTTCGCCGACAATCTGGAACGAACGCTGGGACGCTACGCGTCGGCGCGGCCCGCGTTGCCGGTCCAGCCGTTTCTCTAACGATACCAGGAAGATGCGCTCTACCCATGGTACGTGACGGTCAAGCGGGGGCGGTTCCAGGGCTACTGGCAGCGCCGCGAGATCGACCGCGACTTCCTGATCTTCGACTTCATCCTGCTGGCGACGGTTATCCTTGCCGGTATCGGGGTCGCCAACACGATGCTCATTCAGGTGCGCGCGCGCGATCGGGAATTCGCCGTCCTCAAGTCCATCGGCATCAGCCGCGGGCAGGTCGCCCGGCTGTTGATGATCGAGGGCGTTATCATCGGCTGCGTCAGCGCGGCGCTCGCGTTCGTCATCGGCAACGGGCTCGGCGCGATCAGCGTGCGGTTCCTCGACCACTTCACCCTGTTCGACTACGCGTTCCGCATCTCGTGGCCGGCGACATGGTACATTTCCGGCCTCTGCGTCTTTACGTGCATCGCCGCGTCGGTCTACCCCGCGATGGTCGCGAACCGCACGTCTTCCGCGGAATCGCTTCATTACGAGTAGCCCACATTACGAAAGTTTAATGCGGATGCGGTTGCGCGCGCCGCCTCCCGCCCCCTACATATTTCCCCGGTCGGGCAAACAGGACGGTCCTGAGCGGCCGCGAAAGCCATGCGGATACTGGTCATCGAAGACGACGCCGACGTCGCCGCCTATATCGTGAAAGCGCTTCGCGAAGCGGGTCACGTTGCGACGCATGCCGACAACGGCAAGGACGGGCTGTTCCTCGCCACGACCGAAACGTTCGACGCGCTCGTCGTCGACCGCATGCTGCCGGGCCCCGACGGGCTCACGGTCATCCGCACGC
>JAYQUR010000174.1:0-7231 GCA_038148075.1 Alphaproteobacteria bacterium
GCACAGCGGTTGCCGTATCGGCGTAGGCGGTGAAGACGATCTTCGGGACGAACGTCGGGTTCAACGCCGTGACGGCAAGCCCGCCCAATGCGCAATAGACCCATCCGATATTTTCCGGTTGGATCGCAGTCAGCCCAAGCGGCACCTTGCGGTCCGGGTCTCGCCGGGTGATCGCGGATCGGATGATCCGACCGATCATCATGCCTAGCATGGCAAGCAGGAGGACGTTGAAAATTCCCGACGCGTTCTCGACGAGATGACCCGCGATCCGGCTGCTCAGGTAAATGACGTATGCCAAGCCATGAGGATAGGCCGGGAAAACGGAAAAAGTGGGCGGTTTCCCGTCACCCGGGAAACTATCGAACGTGAAGATATACCGGGCGTTCGGAACCCACTGGGTGAATTCGTCCCATTGCGAGATCGCCATGCAGGCGGCGAGCCAGATCGCCGGAAGCGCAAGCAGCGCCGATCTCAGCAGATCGCCCGGCGGTTTGAAGCGGTCGCGGACGAGGACGTATATCGCGGCTGCTACCGCCGCCGCCGCCAGGACCGTCGCGACCCACTGGAACGGAACCGAGGCGAACGCGCCCGCAAGAACGAACAGCAGGCTTGCGACCGACCAGCCGACAATCGCATCGGTTTCGTGCAGTCGTCGGCGTTCGCCGGCCAGTCCGCCGATCGCGACGAATCCCGCCGAAACGGCGAGGACCGCGATCAGGCCGAGAACCTGGTCCGGTGTCGGCGTGAAATAACGCAGGTAGGCTTCCATTGGGCGGGAGATCCAGAGACGGACGCTGCTGCGCAGCGAAAAATCGAATGTCGACGGAGTGTATCAATCGTGGCGAATCGCGCCAATCGCGATGGCGGGTCGCACCTTCGATTTCACGGACTTCGTATTTTATCTGCGACTTGCTATACGTTCCACCGTACCGGGCCGCCGCGCGGGACTGTCCAGCGCCGGCAGCCGTTTACCTGCCGGAGAACCGACCATGAAGATCTCTTTCGCCTCTCCCTCCCTGCCGCGTAGCGGATCGCTCGTCGTCGGCGCTTTGTCGGGATGTACGTTGCTGGCCACCGGAGAGCGGGTCGACCGCGCGACCGACGGCGCGCTGACCGCGGCGATGAAGGCGAGCCGGTTCAAGGGCGAAAAGGGCCAGAGCCTCACGGTGATGGTGCCGAAGGGCACCGGCGCGAGCCGGGTGGTGCTGATCGGTCTCGGCGAAGCAGCGCGTTTCGACGATCTCGGCGCCCAGAACTATGGCGGCCAGGCCTACAAGGCGGTTTCCGGCAGCGGCGACAAGACGGCAACGATCGCGATCGATCCGGTAAAGGGACCGAAAATTTCGGCCGCGGAAATTGCCGCGCACGCGGCGTTCGGCGCGCTGCTCGGTTCCTATCGTTTCGACAAGTACAGGACGAAGGAAAAGGCCGACGCCAAGCCAAGCGTGACGGCGCTGACGATCGCCTCGCGCGATTCGGCGGATGCCCGCAAGCGCTTCGCTTCGCTCAACAAGGTCGCGGACGGCGTCTTCTTCACCCGAGATCTCGTGTCCGAACCGGCAAACGTGATTTACCCGGCCAGCCTGGCGCAGCAGGCGCGATCCCTGACCAGGCTCGGCGTAAAGGTGCAGGTGCTCGACGAGAAACAGATGGCGAAGCTCGGCATGGGGGCGCTGCTGGGCGTCGCGCAGGGCTCCGCCAACAAGCCGCGCCTCGTCGTGATGCGGTGGGACGGCGCGCCGCGGGCGAAGGACAAGGCCCCGATCGCATTCATCGGCAAGGGCGTGACGTTCGATACGGGCGGCATCTCGATCAAGCCCGCCGGCGGCATGGAAGACATGAAATGGGACATGGGCGGCTCCGGCGTCGTCATCGGCCTGATGAAGGCGCTTGCCGGCCGCAAGGCCAGGGTCAATGCCGTAGGCGTCGTCGGATTGGTCGAAAATATGCCGTCCGGAACCGCGCAGCGGCCGGGCGACGTGGTCACCACGATGTCGGGGCAGACGGTCGAGGTCATCAACACGGATGCGGAAGGCCGTCTCGTGCTGGCAGATGCGATGTGGTACTGCCAGGATCGGTTCAAGCCCCATACCATGATCGATCTCGCGACGCTGACGGGCGCGATCATCGTCTCGCTCGGAAACGACAACGCGGGTCTGTTCGCGAACGACGACGAAATCTGCGACCGTCTGACCGCCGCCGGCAAATCGGTTGCCGAGCCGGTCTGGCGCATGCCGCTGGGCGAATCCTACGACAAGCTGCTGAATTCGGACATTGCCGACATGAAGAATATCGGCGGCCGCTGGGCGGGATCGATCACGGCGGCGCAGTTCCTGCAGCGGTTCGTGAAGGAGGGCGTCAAATGGGCGCACCTCGATATCGCCGGCGTCACATGGTCTTCCAAGGACGCACCGACGGTGCCGAAGGGCGGTACCGGATTCGGCGTGCGTCTGCTCGATCGCCTGGTGGCGGATCATTACGAGAACTGATCGGCCCGTGACCGACATCAGCTTCTATCATCTCGTGCACACGCCGCTCGAACGGGCGCTGCCAAGGCTGATGGAGAAGGTGCTCGAAAGCGGCGCCCGTGCGGTCGTCCGGACCGGTTCGTCCGAGCGGGCCGAGGCGGTCAGCGGCGCGCTGTGGACGTCGGATCCCGCGTCTTTTCTGCCGCACGGGACGGCACGCGACGGCTCGCCCGCGGATCAGCCGATCTGGATTACGCCCGACGAAGAAAACCCCAACGGCGCCACCATTCTGGTCCTGACCGACGGAATGGAGGCGTCCGGTTTCGACGGATACGATCGCTGCCTCGAGATGTTCGACGGGCGGGACGGCGACGCCGTGGCGGCAGCGCGAACGCGCTGGAGCAAATACAAGGTGGAAGGGTATACCCTGACCTACTGGCAGCAGACGGAGGCCGGCGGCTGGGAGAAACGAGGATAGAAACCGCCGGGCCGCGCCTGCCGGATGCGGCGAGGTAGATGTTGCCCCGGTTTCGGGAACCGGATATAAGGCCCGCCGATTTCAAGAACAGGAGCCCGCTTGCGATGGCCATCGAACGTACCCTTTCAATCATCAAGCCCGACGCGACGCGCCGTAATATCACCGGTGCGATCGTGGCCCGGCTCGAAGAAGCGGGGTTGCGGGTTATAGCTCAGCGCCGCATGCGCCTGTCGCGCGAGCAGGCGGAGAAGTTTTACGCCGTTCACAAGGAGCGCGCGTTTTTCGACGATCTCTGCGAATTCATGACCTCCGGGCCCGTCGTCGTGCAGGTTCTCGAGGGCGAGAGCGCCATTACCAAGAATCGTGAGGTGATGGGCGCGACCAATCCGGCGAACGCGGAAGAGGGCACGATCCGCCGCGATTTCGGCGAATCGGTCGAAGCGAATTCGGTTCACGGCTCCGATGCGCCGGAGACCGCCGCACAGGAAATCGCGTTCTTCTTCAGCCGGATCGAGATCGTCGGCTGACCGGCGCGTTCGACCGGAATCAAGACCGGAATCAAAAAGGCGGGCCCTGGGCCCGCCTTTTTCATGTGCCGTTGCCGTTCGTCAGAGAAGCGTGAGCGCCATCAGCACCAAAACGGCGACCATTGCCGCCGTGCTCAGGAAGGTGAACTTCGCGAAGCTTTCCCAGCCTTTCTGGTGGCGGATTATTTCCTTTTGCATGTCGAGTGCCATGGGGCTTTTTCTCCTCGTCTGCCGCACTATCGCTATCGGAGGAACTTATACTACGGACAACCTGGCCGGGGAAGCGTAAGTGGCAATTGGCGGCGTCCTCAACCGGCGGGGTTGAGCGAGAGAAGTTCGGGCGTTTCGGCAGCGGTGACGTCGACCACGCCGTCGCGGATCGACAGCCGGTTCTCGGCGAATAGCCGGACGGCGAGCGGGTAGCACCGATGCTCCGCCGTCAGCACGCGGGCGCCCAGGCTGGCAGCGTCGTCACCGGGCAGAACGGGAACCGCTGCCTGAACGATGATCGGCCCCGCATCCATGGCCGGTCGGACGAAATGGACCGTGCATCCGGTGAAACGAACCCCGTCCGCCAGCACGCGCTCGTGGGTGTGAAGGCCCTTGTAGGCTGGAAGCAGCGACGGATGGATGTTTATCAACCGGTCGAGCCAGCGTTCGACGAATCCCTCTGTCAGGAGCCGCATGAAGCCCGCGAGGCAGACGAGTTCGACGCCCGAAGCCAGCAGTTTGCCATGGAGGGCGTCCTCGAACGCCTCGCGGCCGTCGAAGCTGCGATGGTCGATCGTTGTCGTCGCGATACCCGCTTTCTCTGCCCGCTCGAGTCCGGCGGCGCCGGGAACGTTCGAGATCACCCGGACGATTTCGGCCGGCCAGGCGGGATCGGCGGCAGCATCGATCAGGGCCTGGAGGTTCGATCCTCTGCCCGAGATCAGGACCGCGGTCTTCAGCCGCGCCATGCCGACTCCAGACCGTCCAGCATGACCCGGTCGCCGCGATCACGTACGTCTTCGATCGTCCCGATCTCCCAGACCGTTTCGCCGGCGTCACGCAGGGCTTTCGCGACGTCGCCCGCGCCGGCGCTGTCCGCGATCGCGATCATGCCGATTCCGCAGTTGAAGGCGCGCGCCAATTCTGCGGCGGCGATGTCGCCCTCGTCCATCAGCCACCGGAAAACCGGCGGCAGCTCCCAGGCACCGGCATCGATCCGCGCCGCCATTCCGTCAGGCAGGACACGCGGCACGTTTTCCGGAAGGCCGCCGCCGGTGATGTGGGCGAGTCCCTTGAGTTTTCCGGTTTTCAGAGCCGCGAGGCAGGACCGGACATAAATCCTGGTGGGGATCAGCAGCTCGTCTGCCCAGACGGAGCCCGACGTGAGCGGTGACGCGTCGGTGAATTCGGTCTCCAATCCCGCGAGCATGTGACGGACGAGCGAGAAGCCGTTGGAATGGAGGCCGCTCGACGCGATTCCGAGGATGCGGTCTCCCGGCGCAATATCGTTGCGTGGCAACAGTCCGGTTCGTTCGGCTGCACCCACGGCAAAGCCGGCAAGATCGTAGTCGCCCTTCGCGTACATGCCCGGCATTTCGGCCGTCTCGCCGCCGATCAGGGCGCATCCCGCCTGCCGGCATCCCTCTGCGATCCCGTCGACGACGCTCGCGGCCGCCGCGGGATTCAGGGCGCCGGTTGCGTAATAGTCGAGGAAGAACAAGGGTTCCGCGCCTTGGACGACGAGATCGTTCACGCACATCGCGACGAGATCGATTCCCACCGTGTCGTGACGGCCGGTTTCGATGGCGATTTTGAGCTTGGTGCCGACGCCGTCTGTCGCGGCAACGAGGATGGGATCCTTGAATCCGGCGGCTTTCAGGTCGAACAGTCCGCCGAAACCGCCTAGCCCGCCCATGACGCCGCTGCGGTCGGTCGATCCGGCAAGGGGTTTTATGCGTTCGACAAGGTCAGCCCCTGCTTCGATGTCGACGCCTGCCTTCTTGTAGCTGTTCGTGTTAATGACTGCGCCGTCCTGTGTGAATTTGGTAAAATGGGCGCACGATCCGAAGGCGGCCGTGCCGCTGCCGAGGATAACGAAAGGCTTTGCCAGAATGAATGCCGTCCAGCGAATCTGCTCCGTATTTTTAACGGGCGCCCTGCTCGCGGCGCTCGCTGTCTCGGGGCGTGCGGCAGCGCAGGCCAATGACGTGTATACGGTCGTCAACGTTACGGTGGACGAAACGGCTGAATCTGCGACCGCTGCGCGCCAGCAGGCGCACGAGGCGGCGCATCGTCAGGCATTCGACCGGTTGATCCGGCGGCTGGTTCCGCCCGGCGAGCGCGACCGCATTCCCCAACTGCAAGCCGCCGAGATCGCCGCGCTGGTGCTGAGTTTCGGGATCGACGACGAAAAGACGTCGAGCGTCCGCTATATCGGCCGGCTGAGCTTCCAGTTCGATCGCGCCGGCATGCGGCGCTTCCTGCAATCGGTGAATACCGGTTTCGCGGAAACCCGCTCGAAGCCCGTCTTGCTGCTGCCCGTCTTCCGGACGCAGGACCGACGACGTCTCTGGGATCCGCCGAACCCGTGGTTCGACGCCTGGAAGGAAACGCCGCCCGCGGACGGACTCGTCCCGCTCCAATTGCCGGCGGGCGATCTTGCCGACGTCCAGGATATAACGGCGGAGCAAGCGAGTGGCGGCGAAACGGGCCCGGTTACGATCATCGGCCGGCGGTACGGTGCGGGGGCCGTCATCGTGTCGGAGGCGAATCTCGGCTTGGGTGCGGCCGGACAGGCCGCGATCAACGTCGCCTCGCGAATCTTCGGCGGCCCGTCCGATGGACAGACTCGCGTGCGCAGCGTCGATATTCGGCCCGGGGAGTCGGAACAGGCCGCGTTCCTCCGCGCGGCGCTGGATATCCAGAGCCAGATCGAGGAGGCATGGCAACGCGGCAACCAGCTCGATTTCGCACAACTGAACGACCTGGTCGCAGTCATGTCGCTGGCCGACCTCAGGGAATGGGTCGAAGTCCGCGCCCGGCTTCGAACCGTCGCCTATCTGAACGACGTCCAGTTGGTCGCCGCGACGCGGCGCCAGGTCGCGATCCGGTTGAGCTATTTCGGTTCCATCGATCAGTTGCGGGTGGCGCTTGCGCAACGCGACCTGACCCTTGCCTCCGGCGCCGAGAGCTGGACGCTCGCGGCGACGGGCGGCGAAGGCCGGGAGCGACAGTGAACCTTCCCAACGCGATCACTCTCGGGCGCCTGCTTTCCGTTCCCGTTGCGATCTATCTGATCCTGCAGTCAGCGTATCTCGCGGCGTTCATCCTGTTCGTCGCGGCGGGCATATCCGATGCGCTCGACGGATATATCGCAAAAACCTTCCGCATGACCACGAAACTGGGCGCGCTGCTCGACCCGGTGGCCGACAAGGCGCTCCTGATGGGCGTCTACGTTACCCTAGGCTCTCAGGGCAATCTGCCGCACTGGCTGGTCGTTCTCGTGGTATTCCGGGATATGATGATTCTGGGCGGCGTTTTCCTGATGTTTATCGTCCGTCTCGAGGTCAAGATGCGGCCGTTGCTTGTCAGCAAGGCGAATACGGCTGCTCAGATCGCGCTTGCCGCGATCGTCCTCGCCGAGCTCGGCCTGTCTCTGTCGATTTCCGGCATCGCCGACGCGGCCGTCTACGTTGCCGCCGCGTCTACCGTCGTGTCCGGTGCCGGCTACATCGTTTCATGGACGCGGCAGATGGCGGGCTGGCGCG
>JAYQUR010000175.1:0-7278 GCA_038148075.1 Alphaproteobacteria bacterium
TCGCCGGTCAGCAGCAACAGGTCCGCGGATGCGGCGCGGGCGGCCTCGATGACGGCGGCAAGCGGGCCGTTTCCGTCGCCTCCCCACGCCCGCATGGTGTAGCCGTCGTCGATGTGCAGGTCTGAGGAATGGACGATGACGATATCGTCCGGATGGTTAGGCATTCGGGTGGGGCTCCGCTGGAACGGCGGTATAATACCAGCCATACAGGGCTCTGCGACAGGGAGGGAAAAGATGGCGCAGCAACTGGCGCGGACGGCGGAATTGATGGCGACGCGCTACGGCGGCGAAACGTCGCTCGACGCGGCGGGGGACGTGCCGCAAACGATCCGGGAGCTGCTGGGGCGTCGTTGCATCCGCCGCTACACCGAGGATCCGATCCCCGACGATCTCCTCGATACGTTGCTCGCCTGCGCCCAGTCGGCGCCGACCAAATCGAACCTGCAGCAATATTCCATCGTGGTGACGAAGGACCGCGACCGGCGGATGCGCCTCGCCGAGCTCAACCCGGATACCGGCCACATGAAATACTGTCCGGTGTTCCTGACCTTCTGCGCCGATATCCGGCGCGCGCAGCGTCTGTCGGAGAAGCACGGCTACGCGTACGCCAGCAACAACATGGACACGTTGCTCAACGCCATCGTCGATGCGGCGCTCGCCATGCAGTGCTTCATCACCGCGGCCGAGGCGGCGGGGCTGGGCTGTGCGCCGATCAGCCAGGTGCGCAACCGGATGGAGGAATTCTGCACGGCGCTCGAACTGCCGCCAGGCGTCTTTCCGATCGCCGGGCTGACGCTCGGTTGGCCGGCATGGGAAGGGCGCATGAACGCGCGGCTGCCTGCCGAGGCGGTGGTTCACCGCGAAACCTACGACGACAGCGATTTTGACGAGGTGATCGATGCCTACGACCGGCGCCGCCACGTGACCAACCCGGTGCCGCCCGACGGCCAGCGCCATGCCGACAAGTACGGCGTCAGCGACCCCTGTTACTGGTCGGAAAACGTTGCACGGCAACTATCGGTAACCGAGCGTGCCGGCTTCCGGGACTTTCTCCTGAAACACGGATACGACCTGACCTGAAAGGGGCTACTCCTCGAGCGGGTCGATATCGAGCGCGGTCCGGATCGCGTCGAGCCGAAAGCCGCGTCTTTGCAGCCATCCGGCGTCCCGGCGGCGGCTCGCGTCGTCCTGGCCGCCGTTGCGCCAGGGGCCGCGGCGGGCCCGTTTGAGCGCGACCGACGCCTGTTCGAGCGCGAGTTCGGCGGGATCGGCTTCTTCGGTTTCCATTTCGGGCAGCGCTTCGGTCAGTGCGACTTCCAGCTCTTCGCGGACGATCTCGCGGTCGACCATCGCGCCGCGCGCAGCGACCGTAACCGCGGCGTCCGTCGCATAGCCGGATCGAAGCGCCGACCGGAGTCGCGCGGACGCGGCCTCGCGATCGTTCACGAGGCCATTGTCGGCGAGACTCGATACGATTGCCGGGATTTCGGCCGCCAGCGCCGTGCGGGTTCCGGCATCGGGAACCTCGCGCCAGAGGCGTTTTTCCAGGTGCCCGGCAAGTTTGGCGGAGGAGACAAGATAGCGCTGGCAGTACCACACCGCGATATTACGCAGCCGTTCCGCCGTCATTTCCTTCTGGCGGCGTTTCCGGGGGACGACCATCGACGGGTCAGTCCCCGAAAAACATTGTGTAAAGGACGTAGCCGAAGAACAGCAGGCCGATGACGACATAGAACTTTTCGACCCAGGGGTTCTTTTCCTTGCGCGTGAAAAGTCCGAGCAGATCGAGCTTCTGCTTCTCGCGCGGGAACCAGTTCATTTCATTCGTCCTCTTAAATCCTCCATGGCTGTACCCCAGGCTCTTGATTCAGATCAAGGCGGGTGACCCATGCCAAACCGACAATCGAGCCGTCAAACAGATACGGAGGGTAGTATGGAACAGACCGATCTCCTGGTTGTCGTCGGCGTTCTCGTCGCGTTCGGGTTTTTCGCCCTGACGCTCGCCATTTGTTCCCGGGGCCGCAACAACCATCCGTAAGACCTGCCGCGCCCGTGCCTCAGGCTAGGCTCGGGCCCTGAAACGGTGCAAGGTGGCGCGATGGATCGAAATTCCGAACCGGGCAGAATTCTTGCCGCCACGAACGACCGGGACGCATTGCAAGCCGAACGCACGGCTCGTCTCGCTCATTTTCGGGTGCTGATGGATCACTGCGTCGACGGGATGATCGTGATCGATTCGCGCGGTGTCATCCAGGCCTTCAACAAATCGGCCGAAAAGATCTTCGGTTTCGATGCTCCGGATGTGGAAGGAAAGAACGTGTCGATCCTGATGCCCGATCCCGACCGGTCCAGGCACGACGAATATATCGAGAGATATCTCGAAACCGGCGACGCAAAGATTATCGGCGTCGGTCGCGAAGTGTACGGTCAGCGCAAATCGGGCGAAACCTTTCCGATGGACCTGTCGGTGGGCGACCTGCCGGTCGGCGACGACAGATTGTTCGTCGGGACGATCCGCGATGTGACCGAACGCCGGGTGATCGAACGCCAGTTGCTGCAAGCTTCGAAGATGGAGGCCATCGGACAGTTGACCGGCGGAATCGCTCACGATTTCAATAACTTGCTTGCGATTCTTATGATGGATATCGAAATGCTGGAAGGCATGGTGCGGGGCAATGCCGAGGCCGAGGAACTGGTCTCGGAGGCGCTCGACGTGACGCGGACGGGCGCCGACCTGACGCAACGGCTCCTCGCGTTCTCGCGCCGCCAGTCGCTGATGCCGTCGCAGCTCGATCCCGGGGCGCTGATCCAGGAAACGACCGGACTGCTCAAGCGGGCGATCGGCGAGACGATCGATATCGGGACCGGCGGGCTCGAAGGGTTGTGGACGATATCGGTCGACCGGGCGCAGCTGGAGAACGCCATACTGAATCTCGCGATCAACGCGCGCGACGCGATGCCTGACGGCGGCGCATTGACCATCGATTGCGCAAACGTTTCGGTCGAGACGGAGGACACGGCAGACTTCGACGATATCCCGGCCGGGCCCTACGTCCGCATCAGCGTGAGCGATACCGGGACGGGCATGCCGCCGGAAACGCTGGCCCGCGTGTTCGAGCCGTTCTTTACGACGAAGGAAGGCGGACATGGCACCGGCCTCGGTCTAAGCATGGTCTACGGTTTCGTCCGCCAGTCGGGTGGCCAGGTGACGATCTACAGCGAGGCCGGAATCGGAACGACCGTGAATCTCTATTTTCCGCGGCATGCCTCGGCTGGCGAGGACGTTTCCATCCGGCCCGAGGAGAACGATCTTCCCGGGGGCGCCGAACGGATACTCCTCGTCGAGGACGACGATCGTCTGCGGGATCGCACCAGGCGTTCCCTCGAGGCGCTGGGCTACGAGGTCGCGATCGCGGCCAACGCCGCCGATGCCATGACGGCCGTCGGCGAACTCGAAGAGCTGGACATCGTGTTGTCAGACGTCGTGATGCCTGGCGGCCAGAACGGCGACGATCTTGCCAGGAAAATTGCCGCGGCCTATCCCGAGCTCCGCATTGCGCTGATGACGGGTTACGCGGAAAACTCGGAATCGCTTGCCGATCTGGCGGCGCAAGGCATCGAGATTCTCCACAAGCCGTTCACCCGCCGCGAGCTTGCGGAAATGCTTCGGCGCGCAATAGACGGGTAGAGCGCGCAACCCGCGCGAGCGGCAGCGTCGCTCCCGTTGCGATAGTTCCGGCCGGATTCAGTCTGCCGTGACGGCTGGCGTGAAGACGTAGCCGAAACCCCGAACGGTCTTGATCAATTGGGGCGATTTCGGATCGCGCTCGATCTTCTTCCGAAGATTGCTGATATGGAGATCGATACTGCGATCGTAGGGCGTCCAGTCGCGCTCCGATACGGCATCCATGAGCTGATCGCGACTCAGGGTGCGTCCGGGACTGCCGGTGAACTTCTCGAGCAAGCGATACTCCGCAGACGTCAGATGGACCGGCGGTTCGTCGCCGCACCGCAGTTCCATCTTCTGCACATCGAGGGACCATCGATCGAAGACGAGGGCACTGGTTTTGGCGGCCTTGGGGCGATTGCCGTTCGCATCGACGCGCCGCAGGATGCTGCGCGCCCGCGCCAGCAGTTCGCGGAGCTCGAATGGCTTGGCGAGATAATCGTCTGCTCCCATCTCGAGGCCGACGATTCGATCCACCGCCTCGCCCTTGCCGGTGAGAATAAGGATGCCGACTTCCGTCGTTTCCCGCAGGTAGCGAGTAACCGACAGGCCGTCCTCGCCGGGCATGACGAGGTCGAGGATGACGAGGTCCACGCTAGCGATTTCGAGCAAATCGCGAAGCGCCGCTCCCGACTCTGCGTCGTAGACGGTAAAGCCCTCCGACTGGAGGTACTTCTTCAATCGATTGCGAAGTGTCGCGTCGTCGTCGACGACGGCGATCGTCTGGGCCACGGATCCTCCTTGTGGACGGCGCCCGATGCAATGCGACGCTTACAATACTTTACAAAAAACCGCCAGACGCACATTCGTCGCTTACATTCGATGCCTAACTCTATTTCTGGAGGGGCCGCACCGGCCCGTCGTAGAGGGGATAGATCCATGCCAATGCGCGTTGCAATTGCCGAACCGCCGTGTCGTCCGCTGCCGCAGAACCCCGCAGCACGTTCCCAGCGTATCCCGCAGAGGCCCGATGCCGGTAATCGTCCGTCCGACATTGCCGTTCGCGCCGCCGCCAGCGAGATCAGAAAGGTCTCCGCGGGTGTCGAAATCGTCTCCGAATTCGACGACTGCGATGCGCTGTTCTGCGTCCTGTCCGGATGGATGATCCTGAAACGGATTCTCGAGGACGGCCGCCAGCAGCTTCTCGATGTCGCGTTGCCCGGAATGTTCGTCGGCGACCCGACTGGTCGGTGCAGGTCATTCGGTTACTCCGTCGCGGCGCTGACGGATGCGGAATACGCGGTGCTTCCCAAGCGCCGCATCCCCGAGTTGCTGCGGGCGAGCCCGTCGCTTACGTCCGCCGTGCTGGACGCCGCCTACGATGCGCTGAACAGCGCTTATGACTCTCTGACCGATATCGGGCGGCGGACCGCTCTCGAGGCGATCGCCAGCTATCTCTATCGCACCGAGCGGCGTATTCGCCGGGCGATCGGCTGTCGGTCCGACGGAAGCGTCGAGTTTCCGCTCACCCAGAGCATGATCGCCGATACGCTCGGTCTGACGCCGGAGCACGTATGCCGGATGCTGAGAAAGCTGAAGGACGACGGAGTCCTCCAGCTGAATCGTGCGGGCCTGCATTTTCTCGACCGCGAGCGCCTGGCGGATCTTGCCGGCGTCATGCCCGAGTTCGAGGACGACGACTTCGATGAACTCGACATCGCCGTCTGAAACTTGATTTTGATTAAGGAGCGGCTTCGCGCGGGGACCCATACTCCCGCGAAAGCACCCCCTCCGTCCGCCGCAAGGAGCCGAACATGGAACTCAAGAATATCCTCGTGCACGTAGACGCGACCGAGCGCGCTTCGGTTCGAATCCGGACTGCCGCCAATCTCGCGGCCAAGAGCGACGCCCAGGTAACAGGCGTCTTCGTGGTCCCCGATCCCTATATCGGCGCGTACATGGCCGGCGGTTACGTGCCGGTCGAGATCTTCGAGCAGCAGCGTCAGCAGGCGCTGGAGGAGGCCGAGACGGCCTCCGGCCTGTTCGAGGACATCACCGGCAAGGCCGGGGTCCGGGCCGAATGGCGGGTAGAGGAAGGCACTCTTGCCGACGTGCTCGCCCGTCACGTGCGCTATGCGGATATTGCGGTCGTGGGCAAGGGCGACCCGGACGATCCGGTGAAGCACCCGCATCCGGAGCTCGCGGGCGATCTGGCAATGACGGCGGGCCGGCCCGTGCTTGTCATCCCGAACGCGGGGACGTTCGACGATATCGGCAAGCGCGTTCTCGTATGCTGGAACGCGAGCCGGGAGGCGGCCCGCGCCGTCCAGGACGCGATGCCGCTGCTCGAGGCGGCCGAGAAGGTGACCCTTCTTGCTGTGAATCCCGCCAAACAGGGCGATCACGGCGATATTCCCTGCGCAGACATAGCGCTGCATCTGGCGCGGCATGGCATCAATGCCGAGGCAACATCGACATCGGCCGACGGAATCGGCGTCGCCGACGCAATCCTGGCGCGGGCGAACGACCTCGGTGCGGATCTGATCGTCACCGGCGCCTACGGTCACTCGCGGACGCGCGAGTGGGTATTCGGCGGCGTCACCGAATCGCTGATGAGAAACATGACTGTCCCTGCGCTCATGTCGCACTGACGTCCGCCGCGGGACATCGCTGCCGAAGATCGGTTATTATGCCGTGTGTGCGGGTGACAAGATTGTGAAATACTCGCACAGGTTGTGGTTTCCGATGGGGAAACATCCCGTTTCGGAGGAAGCAGCGATGGCCACTTTCTTGCGACTGGTACCCATCCGTAACGCGGTCTGCATTGCGGCGGCGCTTCTGGCGGCTGCATGCACGCAGACGTTCGAGCGGCGCGACGCAAACTACGAACCCGTCGCGGTAGAACGGGCCGGGTTCGCCCTGACGGCGACGGAGCGGCTCGACGTTCGAATCCGAAGCTTCGAGCCGGCCCCTCCGCCGCCTGCGGAGTCGGTCGCGTCGATGCTGTCGGAAGAGGTGCGTCGGGCCGAAGGCCACTTCGCGGCCGTGCAGCTCAAACGCGCGATGACCGATTCCGGCTACTGGGGCGAGATACGGATCGTCCCCGGCGTCCATGCCGGCGATGAAATCCGGGTGTCCGGTCAGATCCTCGAATCCGACGGCGAGATTCTCGGGTTGGAGGTCACGGTAACGGACGCGACGGGCCGTCGCTGGTTCACCAATCGTTACGAGGGCGTTGTTACCGAGAACGTCTACAAGAGCGCCGGCTATCGCGACGAGGAGCCCTTCGCATTCCTGTATGCGCGCATCGCCAACGATATAGGGGCATACCGCGCCGGCATGAACGATCGCGACCTCCGCGATCTTCGCCAGGTCGCCGAGTTGCGCTTCGCCGACGATTTCGCTCCCTATGCGTTCAGGGACTATCTCAGGACCGGGAGCGGACCGTTCTTCGGGCCGGGCGGCGTGACCTACGAAGCGGTCCGTACGCCGCCCGACGACGATCCGATGCTGGTGCGGCTGAAGAAGGTACGGGGCGGGGAGCGCGAAATCGTGGAGGCGCTGGACCGGCAGTATGAGGATCTGGCGAGCCGAATCCGCGTCCCCTACAC
>JAYQUR010000176.1:0-7263 GCA_038148075.1 Alphaproteobacteria bacterium
GTTCTGGACGCCGGTATCCGGATCCTTCGTGATGTACTGGGACAGCGTCGTGTAGGGGGCGTTGTCCCACCCGGGCGTCGAGATCGGGACCGGAATTCCGTCGAGCCCCTGCCCCGGCTTGTCGAGATCCTCGCCCGTGTAGACGATCTCCTGACAGGGCGCGTCGGTCACCTCGACGGGATCGATGGGATTGTTGGCCGCGTGGTGCCACGTGGCCTCGATTTCATCGAGCTCGCAACCGATACCGGTGCGATAGATGTCGCGGCTCGCCGCGAGCACGCCAACCGCGACCGGAATGTCGAACTTACGCCCCTTGGAATCGACGACATTCGTGAACAGGAAGGCCTTCCGATCCTTTTCCTCCAGCCCGCCGCGAAACTGCCAGCGCACCAGCGGGTGAAGCTCGGTGTCCTTGTTGATCTCGCGGTCCACCGTCACCAGCAGGCCGCGCTCGTCCAGCGCCTTCAGGTGATCGTGCAGATCGGGATAGTTGCGCGGGGGTGCCGAGCGGTTTTCGGATTTCGTCGTCATTACTCTCAGTCCTGTTTTCGTCGTTCCGATTCTCAAACTATAGGTTCCGGGAACCTGTCAAAAGCTGTATGCCATCTTTCATGGAACTGCCGGTCGATCGCCGCCGCTTTGCAACTGTCTCCCGCCTGCTGCCGCTTGCGCGGCTGCAGGTCCGCGACCCCGCCGTAAAACCGCGCGGCGCGCGTCGCATCATCGTCAAGACGGGACGCGCGGTATGGAACCTGCTCCACGCACGGGCGGGATTGAGCGCGCGCGGCATACTCGAACTCGTTTCGTCCGACGGCCGGGCCGTGCCTGTATTTATCGACGTCTCGAAAGCGCCCTACATCGACTACGCCAGCCGGGACGCACACGGCGGCTACGAGCCCGCCGAAACCCTGCTCATTGACGCCCTGCTGCCGAAAATCGGTACATTTTACGACATCGGTGCGAACTGGGGGTACTTCACGTGGCTCGCTGCCACCAACCGCAACTTCGGCGGACGCATTTACAGCTTCGAAATTTCGCCGCAACTGGTGACGGAACTTCGTACGACTCTTGCGGCTGGCGGGTACGACAACGTAGAGCTTCTGCCTTTCGGCCTGTCGGATCGGGAGGGCACCGCGCAGATCACACGCGAACGAAACGGGCACCTCACACGCGTCGTCGCGCCCGGGACCGCCTCCACGCGAAACGTCGCGGTGCGATCGATGGACGGGCTCGACCTGCCGCCCCCGGATTTGATCAAGATCGACGTCGAAGATCACGAACACGCCGTCCTTACGGGCGGCAGCCGCGTTATCGCCTCGAACCGCCCCGGAATTCTCCTGGAATGTCGCGACGCCGCGACGCCTGATATGACCGCCGTCTTCGAACAGCTTCGCAGGGCCGGGTACCTGTTCCACGCCGTCGGGCTGTCCGATAAAGGCGTGCGCCTCGAACCGGTTGCGCCCGAAACGCTCGAAAAAGCATGCAATCTTTTTGCGGCCCCGAAAGACCGGCTCGAAGCCTGGTTCACCTGATCACCACATCGCCGAACCGCCGTCGACGACCATCGTCTGGCCGGTGACGAAGTTGCTTTCCGAAGACGCCAGGAAAATGCACGCGCCGACAAGGTCCTGCGGCTGTTCGTGCCGCTTCAGCGCGCGGGTCTGGACGGTCGCATCGGCATTGCCGCCCTTCCAGTTCGTCCGCGCCATGACGTTTTCGCTCATCGTCGAGCCGGGCGCGATGGCGTTCACGCAGATGCCGTCGCCGCCGACTTCGCGCGCGAGCGAGCGTGTCATGCCGATCACCGCGGCCTTCGACGCGTCGTAGTGCAGGAAATAGGGCGTTCCCTTGAAGACGCGGCCCGACGAGATCGAGATGATCTTGCCGTAGCCGTTCTTCCGCATTTCCGGCACCGCGGCGCAACAGCCGAGCCAGACGCCGCGGATATTCGCGCCCATCACCGCGTCCCATTCCTCGACGGGAATGTCGTTGAAGTTCTTGCGCTCGACGGAGGTGAAGATGGCAGCGTTGTTGACCAGGATGTCGAGACGGCCAAACGCCTCGACCGTCTTCGCCACCATGTTGTCGCAGCCTTCCTTGGTCGAGACGTCGGTGGGCACGTCGATAGCGTCGCCGCCCGCCGCCTTGATCTCTTCCACCGTCTTCGCGCCCGAATCGAGATCGGCCACGCAGAGCCTGGCGCCCTCAGCCGCCATACCCTTCGCGAACGCCGCGCCGATGCCCTGCGCCGATCCGGTCACGATCGCGACCAGTCCTTCCAGTCTCGCCATTTCGTCCTCCCCGTCCGGTGCGGTTCTACTTGTCCTTTACCTGGGACGCATCTTCGAGCTTGTCCCAGGTGAGGGTCTCGTCGACGTCGTCGCCGGCGCCCGGGTTGCCCATGTCGAGCGTCCGGATTTCGGTATTGATCGGCACGTCGCCGCGACGGCGCTGGGCGATGATCTGTCCGGTCGTCCAGTACTCGCTCTTGACGGCGCGGCGCGCCATCGCCTCGAGACCCGTGTTCCATTCGCCGAGATCGTAACCGAACCACGGAGCCTTCGGCGTCAGCTTCGGCAGCCCGAGCTCTTCCCAGATCTTCTTGGCGTTCTCCATGTACTCGCGCTTGGGCAGCGAGACCGGCGGGAACGTCTCCTTCAGCGTGGCGTCGATCAGTACGGCACTGTCCTCCGAATCCAGCAGCGAGCGCGGGCCATGGCCTTCGTGCTTGTGCTTCAGGATCTCGACGTCGTTGTGCGGCTTGCAGCGGTACGACATTGCCCAGAACACGGCGTCCGTATCGTCGGGATCGATATCCTCGTTCACCGCGATGATCCATTTGCCCTCGGCCTGGCGCAGCGACGCCACGCCGTACATCGCGCGCCAGATCTCGGTCCGCGGCACGCCGCGCTCCAGCACGATGATGATCAGCTTGTGAAGCGAGGTCAGCGGCTCGTGCGTGGAGACGTGCTTCACGCCCTTGATGCCGAGATGGTCGCGAAGATGCTCTATCTGGCGCGCTTCGTACGCCGGACGCTTGATCGTACCGGACTCGGACGGCGTAACCTGGCTGACCCACGAGGTCATCACCGCATCCTTGCGGCGCGTAATGCAGGTGATGTCGAGATAGGCGTTGTATTCCTGCAGGTTCACGTGGCCGTGGGATTCGCCGAACGGCGCCTCGGGCTCCAGCAGTTCCGTCGAGACGAAGCCCTCGATCACGATTTCCGATTCCGCGGGAACGATCAGGTCGACCGTCTTGCACTTCACGACGTTGAGCGGCGCGCCGGCCAGACCGCCTGAAACGGCCAGCTCGTCGACCTTCTCTGGTACCTTCTGCACCGCCGTAAAGGACACGATGGGCGGCGCTCCGATCACGACGGCGACCGGCATCGGCTTGCCGAGCTTCTTCCATTCCAGCCAGTGCATGTAGCCGCCGGTCCGCAGTTCCGTCGACGGGTTCATGCCAAGCCGGTTGGGCGCCTTCACCATCCCGCGGTAGTTGCCCATGTTCTGGACGCCCGTATTCGGATCCTTGGTGATGAAGTGCGACGACGAGAAGTACGGCGCGTTGTCCCAGCCCGGGGACGAGATCGGCACGGGTATCGCATCGAGCCCGTTGCCGTTCAGCAGATCCTCGCCCTGATAGACGACCTCGTGGCACGGCGCCGAGCCGTCCTCGACCATGTTGGGCTCGATCGGATTGTTGATCGCCCGGATCCACGTCTCCTTCAGCTCGCTGACATCGCAGCGCATGCCGAGCTGGTAGATCTCGCGGTTGCCGGCGAGGCCGCAGACAAGAACCGGAATATCGAACTTCCGGCCCTTGGAATCCGCGATGTTGTTGAACAGGAACGCCTTGCGGTCTTCCTCCGCGATGCCGCCGCGAAACTGCCAGCGCACCAGCGGGTGCATCTCCGTGTCCTTGTTGATCTCTCGATCGATCTCGATCAGCAGGCCCTTGCGGCGCAGCTCCTCGATATGTTCGTGGAGATCCGTGTAGCCGCGCTCGTCTACCGTCATCTCTGTCGTCTTGGTCGCCATGTTCGTTCCCTTCCTTTCCCTATCGGATCCCGTCTAGTTCTGGCCGCCTTCCCAGTCCGGCACCGACCGGACGTGGGTGTTCGGCTTCAGGCCGGCGCGGCGTCGCTGCGCGCTTCTTTTTCCGTTTTCGAGATACTCTCCCTGCGCTGCCCGTTCGGCCAGCCGGTCCCACTCGTCGGACCAGTCGCCGAGCGAATAGCCGTGCCACGGGCTTTCGGGATTGAGCGGCGGCAGCCCGAGCCTTTCCCACAGCTCCTTCGCGTGCTCCATGTATTCGCGCTTGGGCAGGGCCAGCGGCGGCATCTCGCGTTTCAGGGTCGCATCGATCAGCAGCGTCGAATCCTCCGGTCGCGTACCGCCGGGCCCCTTAGGGCCGTGACCGGCGTCGCGGTGACGCAGGATCTCGATATCCTTGTCCGGATCGGCGCGGTAGGCGAGCGACCAGAAAACGGCGTCGCCGTTGTCCGGGTCGATATCCTCGTTCACCGCGATCACGTATTTGCCGCAATCCGCCCGCAGGCTCGTCGCGCCGTACAGCGCGCGCCATACTTCGGTTCGCGGCGTGCCCGGCTCCATCTGCAGAAAGATCACGCGCCGTATGTTCGTCAGCGGCTCGTGCATGTAGACCCGCTTGATGCCCTTCACGCCGAGATGGTCGCGAATATGAGCGAGAAACATCGGCTCGTAGGCGACGCGCTTGATGACCGACGATTCCGACGGCGTTACCTGGCTGATGATGGACGAAAAGACCGCGTTCTCCTTCCGTGTGATCGCTGTCACTTCGAAGATCATGTTGAAATCCTCGAGCGAGATATGGCCGTGCGACTCGCCGAACGGCGCCTCGGGTTCGAGATAATCCGTATCGACCAGCCCCTCGATGACGATTTCCGACTGCGCCGGAACCGTCAGCTCGACCGTCCTGCATTTCACGATCCCGATGGGGCCGCCGGCGAGACCGCCCGCGATCGTCAGTTCGTCGACGTCGCGGCGGATCTTCTGCGGACCGGTATAGGCCACTGCCGGCGGACAGCCGAGAACGATCGCGCATGGCATCTTCTCGCCGCGGGCCCGGTATTTCTCCCAGTGCAGATAGCCGCCGGCACCGCCTTCGCGAGCGGACATGCGAACGGCCAGGCGATTGGACGCCTTCAGTCCGCCGCGGTAGGTGCCCATGTTCTGGACGCCGGTATCCGGATCGCGGGTCACGAACATGCCGGCGGTGATATAGGGCGCGCTGTCGAAGCCCGGCGTCGAGATCGGCACCGGCAGCGCGTCCAGCCCCTTTCCTTCCCCGACGAGGTCGTCGCCCGTCGACACGATTTCCTGGCAGGCGGCATAATCCGCCACGACTGGGGCGACCGGATTGTTGACGGCGTTCGCCCAGTGCGCGCCGATCCCGTCAAGCGGAACCCCTACCCCGATCCGGTAGATCTCGCGATTGGCGGCAAGCGCCCCGACGACGACCGGCATATCGAATTTCCGGCCGCGGCTGTCTCGGACGTCGGTAAACAGGAACGCTTTCCGCTGCGCGTCGGGAATACCTCCTCGAAACTGCCAACGCACCAGAGGATGAAGTTCCGTGTCCTTGTTTATCGGGCTGTCGATCCGTTGCAACAATCCCGCGTCGTCCAGCGCCGCAATGTGATCCTGCAGGTCGGGGCAAGCCGAACCGCCGCCGTCCTGCGATTTTACCTGGGTCGCCATATTCTGTTTCCGTCCCGACCGCGTCGCCGCCGGTCTATTCCGGGCCGATGATAACGCACCCGCAACCGCGCAACAATACGCCACCGTATGGAAATTATTCTATTATTTGCAGCAGCTTATGGAACGGTCGACAGCACACGGTGGTATTCGCGCGCCCGTTCGATCCGTTCCTCGAGCGGCAGGCCGCCGCTTCGAAGATATTCGCCGGTCATGATCGCCTGGTAGATCTGGCCGCGCGTCCGGGCTTCGTCTTCCGAAAAGCCGATCCGCTTGAGCTGCTGTGTCAGGAAGTCGAGCCGTTGCCTGTCACGTTCCTCGATGCGGCGGGCAATCTCGGGTTCCCGGTGCGACCAAAGACGAAGGGAGACGGTTTGTCCGCGCGTCGAACGGCTGACGACACTGCGAAACAGCGCCCAGATGCGATCGGACGGGTCGACGGCGCTTAGGTCCGGCACCATCTGTTCCTCCCAGATCGCGAACCATCGGTCCAACAGCGCGTCGTGAAGCTGCTGCCGGTCCTTGAAGTGCCAGTAGAAGCTTCCCTTGGTCACGCCGAGCTTCTTGGCGAGCGGCTCGACCCGGACGCCATCGACGCCGGCCTCGCCGAGCATCTCCCACGCGGCGGCGATCCAGTCTTCCCGGGTCAGACTCTCGGAGTTTCGATTGCGCGCCGTACCCGGACGCGGATCGGCGGCATCGGCCATATTCGCTCCCCTTTCCCCATGTTTGCCGTCTCTCCCGCCGATGGGCAAGGGCGAAAATCAACCGAAACCGGGGCGACCCGCCGCGACATCCGCGCAAGAATACATACGGCCTTTAAAAATCGTCCGCCGACGCCTAATCTTTCCCCATCCGCAATTCGAATATCCACAGGGAGTGAGTTCAATGAAGAAATCGATCGCCTACGCGCTGTCGACGGTATCCGTCGTCGCTGCGCTGGGAATGGCCGCGCCGGCGGTTGCCGACGGCCACAGCGGAGTAGCCGACTTCTACAAGGGCAAGACGGTAACGGTCATGGTCCCGTCCGGTCTGGGCGCGACGCTTGGTCTTTACGGACGCCTGGTCACCGAGCATCTCGGCAACCATATTCCCGGAAATCCGACCGTCATCATCCAGTCGCGGCCCGGCGGCGGCGGCACCAAGGGTGCGGCATACGCATTTAACGCCGCGCCGAAGGACGGCACCTACATTGCCGAGGTCCTCGCACCTTCTGTCATTGCGCCGCTGCTGCGGAACCTCAAGTTCGACGCGTCGAAGTTCGTCTGGCTCGGCTCCCTGACGCCGCGCCCGGCCGTCATTTCCGTGTGGCACGACACCGGCGTAAAGAGCGTCGACGACGCCAAGAACAAGGAAGTCGTCATGGGCTCGACCGGGCTCGGCTCCGAAACCTACATCATTCCGACCGTGATGAACGAGCTGCTCGGCACCAAGTTCAAGGTCGTGAAGGGCTACAAGGGCGGCGGCGCGGTCAACAAGGCGCTGGAAGCCGGCGAAGTGCAGGGCCGTATGCAGTAC
>JAYQUR010000177.1:0-7137 GCA_038148075.1 Alphaproteobacteria bacterium
CGACGAGCTGACTGTCAGGTAACTGACTGTCCTGTAAAGGAGCGGTTCTAGGCTCCGCCGCAGCCGCCGCCGCAACCGGCTCCGCCGTCTCCGCCGCCATCGAAACCGCCATCGCCGCCGTCCCAGCTTTGGCCAAGGCCGCTATCGCCGCCCGACGGAAAGACGTTGTCGTAGAAGACGAACAGCATCGCGCCCGCAGCGAACAGCCCCGTCCGGTCGTCGAATTTGCGGTAGCGCAGCCGGTCGGGCGTCGCGCCGAGCCAGCCGAACAGGCCGAGAAAGAACAGAAACGCGAAGATGAAGGTGAAGATTTCCGCCATGGATTTCCCTTCTCCCGGTCGGGCCGTCAGTCGATCCAGATGACGGCGATCCCGACGATGCCGATCAGCATAAGCACGACGTCCCGGGTCCGGAATTTCGGAACGACCCAGTAGCGCGTGCGATCGACACGCCGGAAGCGACCGCCGTCGCGGAAGCGGGCGCGGGCCGGGGGCCATATCTGCTCCGGCGGCTCGCCGAACGCCGCACGATAGCGGTCCAGGGTCTCTTCGTAGGCCGCCCGGAGCGTCTTGCGGTCGTCGTCGGCGCCCGTGGCCGGGCCGTGATGTAGAGGGCGGCCGAGAACCTCGCCGCATAGCCGGTTCCAGTAATCCTCGCTGTAGAGGAGGTGCAGGTGCTAGGCCTGATCGACGTCCTCCGACGGGACCGCGAGCGTCTCCGCGCGGGCCGCGAGGTAGAGAAACCGCCGGTATTCCTCGATGACCGCTCGCGTATATCCCGGCGGCCAGCCGTTTTCGCGCGATAGCCGGGCGGACCAGGGGGATGCCGCATCCGGGTCGTCGAACGGATAGTCCCGGATGGCCGCCCACAGCGGGTCGTCCGGCGTCGGCGCCGTTTTCGTCTCCTGTCCGTCAACCATGCCGCCTGCCTCCGTCGCGATTACGGTGCGCGGGATTATAGGAAAGCACGGCCGGGCGCGCGAATTCCGGTACTGCGCGCGGCGCATGGCCAGATGCGTCCTGCTGCCGTGACACGGCCTGCCGGTCGCGACTATTCTGACGCCAACAATAGAGCGGGAGTGAATGGAATGCCTGACGGCAAACCGGAAATCGCAATTATCGGCGCGGGCATCGGCGGGCTCGCGGTGTCCGCATCGCTGCGGAAAGCAGGTTTCGAGACAACGATCTACGAGCAGGCGCCTGCCTTCGCGCGCATCGGCGCGGGCATCCAGATGAGCCCCAACGCCATGAAGGTGCTGGACGGGATCGGCGTAGGCGCGGAAATCCGCGCCGCGGCCTTCGAGCCGCCCTGCTGGCGGAACCGTGTGTCGGACACCGGCGAAATGACGAACGAGCACCCGCTCGGCCCGGACGCCAAGAAGCGCTACGGCGTGCCCTACGTGCTGATGCATCGCGGCGACCTGCATGCGGCGCTGCATGGCGCGGTTCCTGACGAGACGATCCGCTACAGCCACAAGCTGACCGGGATCGAGCAGGGAGACCGGGGTATCCGGCTGACGTTCGACAACGGGACCACGGTCGAGCCGGACGCCGTGATCGCGTCGGACGGCGTGCATTCGGTCGTGCGCGACACGATGCTCGAATCCGCCAAGCCGCAGTTCACCGGCCGGCTCGCCTATCGGACGACGTTCCCGGCGAGCTTGCTGAAGGGGCACGTTATCGACGACAGCTGCAAATGGTGGGGGCCTGACCGCCACATCGTGATCTATTACGTCACCGCGAACCGCGATGAGGTCTATTTCACGACCAGCCAGCCGGAGCCCGACTTCCAGGTCGAATCTTGGTCGGCGACGGGCGATGTGAACGACTTGCGCGCGGCGTTCGCGGAATTCCACGAGGACGTTCGCGCTGTGCTGGACGCCTGTCCGGCGGTCCACAAGTGGGCGATTTTCGAACGGGATCCGTTGCCGAGATGGCAGGAAGAGGCGGTGACGCTGATGGGCGACGCCTGTCATCCGATGACGCCCTATATGGCGCAGGGCGCGGCGTCCGCGCTGGAAGACGCCGTCGTGCTGTCGCGCTGCATCGCGGATTTCGGGGGTGACGACATTCCCGGGGCCTTCCGGCGGTTCGAGGCGGCGCGCAAGGAGCGGACCTCGACGATCCAGGCGACCTCGCACCGCAACGAGTTCATGCGCCAGGCGACCGATCCCGACTGGGTCTACGGCTACGATGCGTGGAAGACCGAGCTTCCCGCGGCGGGTTGAGGATTTATATAAAATTCAACCGGCGTTTATCAAAAATAACTTATAAAACGTTGATATTATTTATTTTTTCGTAATGTCACCGTGGTATTGTTCGTGTAATCGCCCGCGAAAGGGCGTGCATGCAGGTATGCATGTAAAAGCGAACAGGAGTGAGTTCCATGGTGATGAGCATATCGGCCGGTTACGCCTCGATGGTGAGCAACCGGCACACGTCTGATACGAACAAGAACCTCGGCCTCGCGATGGCCCGGCTTTCGGCCGGCAAGCGGGTCCTGTCGGCGCGCGACGACGCGGCGTCGCTGGCGATCGGTTCGCGGCTTCAGTCCGAGGTCAGCGCGCAGCAGCAGGCCTATCGCAATGCGGGCCAGACGCAGTCGATGCTGCAGATTGCCGACGGCGGTCTGAGCAACGTCAACGGCATCCTCCAGCGGATGAAGACGCTGTCGGTCCAGGCGGGTTCGGGCCAGCTTTCGGCCGACGAGCGGTCGGCGCTGAACACCGAGTTCCAGGCGCTGTCGTCGGAAGTCGGGCGGATTGCCGCGGACACCGAATTCGGCGGCACCAAGCTGCTCGACGGGTCGCAGGCGTCGGTCGACGTCAAGGTCGGCACCGGCACGAGCGTGTCGGACGAGATCAGTGCGCCGCTCGCGGATTCCACCACGGCGTCGCTGCCGCTCTCGGGCCTCGACATCACGAGCGCGGCCAGCGCCGATGCGGCGAGCACCGCCATCGACGCGGCGATCGACCGGGTCCAGACGCTGCGGGCGGAGAACGGCGCGAGCCAGAACCGACTGGAATATGCGGCGGCCAACATTGCGACCTCGATCGAGAACACCGAGGCGGCGCGCAGCAGCCTCATCGATCTCGACGTGGCCGGCGCGGTCGGCGACCTCGCATCGCTCAAGGTTCAGCTGCAGCAGGGCGTCTATGCCAGCAAGCAGTCCAACAGCGCGAAGCGCAGCCTGTTGAACCTGTTCACCTGATAAGGGTGCAGCTAACGACGTTTCCGGCCCGTCTCCGTCAGGGGGCGGGCCGGCGCGATTCCGTGCCAGCGAATCCGGGCGCGATTCCGCGCCAGCGGATACAGGTCAGTTCGTTCGCTCGGCTGCCGCATGGCGGCCCGCGAGACGGCCCGACGTGAACCCCCAGCCGAGATGATGGCCGTGGCCTTCGAGCAGGAGGCCGCCCTGGCCCGTCGATCCCGCGGCATAGAGCCCTGGGACCGGTGCGTCGTTCTCGCCGAGCACCTGCAGCCGTTCGTTCACGGCGAGCCCGCCGTCCGTCGTCATGATGTAGGCACGGACCGGCCCCAGCGCGTAATAGGGCGGCGATGCGAGCGGCCGCCGGTCGCCGCCGGCGTCGGTCGCGTTGTAGGCAGCGACCGACTCCTCCAATTTCCGCGGGTCCATCCCCGTCTTAGCAGCGAGCTCGGCGAGCGTATCGGCGCGATAGAAGATGTCGGGCCGGTTGCGCCGGTAGTCGTCGAGATAGGCGTAGGCGATGCCCGGCGCCGTCGAAATGAAGTTCGGCCACGCTTGGAAGGCCGTGCCGAGCGCTCCGTCCATGACCACGAACGCCTCGCCGTCGGGCTGCTGCGGCATGGTATCCGACGGGCTCTTCAGCTCGTCCGCGAACCGCTCGCCGCGCCGGTTGATGAGCAGTGCCCCCTGCCGGTAGAGGTCGAGCGACGGCATCAGGGCCGTCGTCAGGAAGCAGAGGACGAACGGCCGGACGATGGCCGAGGGCATGTTGTCGATCGACCAGCGCACCATGCGCGCGAGCCAGAGCCACGGCGGCAGGCGGCGGACGAAGGTTTCCCTGGTCGGCGGCACGAAGCGGATTTCCGGGCCGAGCGCCACGTCGCCGTTCCGCACCCGGCCGCCCAGTGCCGCGACCGGGTCGTGCCAGTCGCCGGTGCTCGATTCGTTGAAGGGGCCGATCTGCGCAACCTCCGGCGGCATGTAACGCTGCTTGAGCGATGGATTGGCCGAGAAGTCGCCCGCCGCCAGGATGACGCCGCGCCGCGCGCCGATGCGCTCGCCGTCGGCCGTGACGATGCCCGAGACGCGACCGTCGTCGACGATCAGGTCGCGCATCGGCGTCGCCGTCCTGATGTCGATGCCAAGCTTGCGCGCGTGTTTCGACAGGTGGTGGATGAACATTCGCGAGTTCGGGAGGATGTTGTGCATCCGGGGCTTGGTGTGCGGCGGTTCCGGCATCGGTCCGTAGAACACCAGCCCGAGGCTCAGCAGCCAGTCGAATGTCGGCGGCGTGTTGTCGACAAGAAGCCGGCGCAACGCCTCGTTGTCTCGGCCCTTGAGGCGGTCGGTGTGGAACAGCGGCATGTCGGCGAAATGCTGGTCCGGGTCGTCCGCGACCCCCGCGGCCTTCTGGTGCGGCGAGCCGCTCGTCGTGATCGAACCGACGGACCAGCCGGTGGTGCCCCCGAGATCCGGATTCTTCTCGACCATCAGTGTCCGCGCGCCGTTTTCGGCCGCGGAGATGGCGGCGGCGAGACCCGCGCTGCCGCTGCCGACGACGATGACGTCGTAGTCCGAACCGGTATTGCCCGCGGCGGTCATCGGAGTTCCTAAACCAGCCGCGGCGGCAGCTTGACGCGCTCGGGCATCGGCGCGCCGCGGCCCGCCGCAACCGCCCGCTTGTATATTTCGATGGCAAGCGCGAGGTCGGAAATGCCCATCCCCATCGCCTTGTAGAGCGTCAGGTCCGCGCCCTCGGGGCGGGTTTCGTCCGCCGCGATGATCGACGAGATCGTCCGAACTTCCGCCCATTTCGCCTCGTCGTCGCCATAGTGCGCACGGAACTCGGCCGACAGATCGCGAACGCTGCGCAAGCTGTCGACGGCGACGATGTCGGCGCGATCGAACACGTCGTCGGTAAACTCGACGCGGGCGGGCACGATCGCCCCCATCGCGTTCAGATGGCTGCCCCGTGCAAGCATGTCGGCGCGAAGGAACGCCTCCGTCGAGTTGGTGATGAGCGTGACGATCGGCGTGTCGGTGACGGCGTCTTCCAGCGTGTCGACTGGAATCGTTCTGATGCCGAGCGCGGCGGTCACGCTTTCGGCGAATCTGGCGCGCGTTTCCGGATTGCGGCTGGAAACGCGGACTTCCCGCAGCGGGCGGACGGCGTGGACGGCGGCGATCTGCGGCAGCGACTGTTTGCCGGTGCCCACGATGCCCATCTCGTCGGCGCCGGCGGGCGCGAGCCGTTTGGTGCCGACGCCGGTGACCGATGCGGTGCGCATCTGGCCCAGCGCGGTCGCCTCCACGACGCCGAGACAGCGTCCGTCGTCGAGGGCGAACAGCGTCAGCGTGGTTTCCGATTTTCCCTGGATGTTCACCCAGGTCTTGAAGCCGCAGATACCCTCGCCGGCGACGGCGGCGCCGATGCCGTGCATCGCGTCGTTGGCGGCGACCATGACATGGGTCTTGGGCAGGTTGACGGCGAGGTCCCGCGCCTCGAGCGCCAGTGTCCGTTCCAGCGCGTCGATCGCTTCCGGCAGGCTGATCAACTCCACCACGTCCTTTTCGGTGATCCAGATCGGCGCGCCGCCCATTCCCCGTGTCCTTCCCCAAATTCGTTCTTCGCCGATTGTATCGCGGCGCGCACTTCGGAGGAACCGCGGGGGCCTATCGTTTCCTATCGCGCTGCGACCTATTGGCAATAACGTTTTCTTCGTTTGTGTCCCGCTTGCGGAGTGGATAAATTCTGCCATTGTCGTCCCACATGGAGTGGGACGACCCAACATCTAAATTCCCGGGAGGAATTCATGATTTCCAAGCTTTCCGGCGGCATTGCCGCCGCTGTGGCCGTCGCCGCCGTTGCCGGCCTCGCGGCCTCCGCGCAGGCGCAGACCACGCTGCGCATGCAGACGTTCATTCCGCCGGTCGCGAATCCCGGCAAGACGTTCCTGATTCCGTGGGCGAAAAAGATCGGCGAGGCCTCGGG
Organism: Alphaproteobacteria bacterium; assembly: GCA_038148075.1. Lineage (GTDB taxonomy): Bacteria > Pseudomonadota > Alphaproteobacteria > MPNO01 > UBA830 > JAYQUR01. The sequence goes on from JAYQUR010000177.1 coordinate 6,200, forward strand.
CGGCAAGCTCAAGGTGCAGCCGTTCTGGACGATGCAGCTCGGCGGCAAGGCGCCCCAGCTTCTCGACCAGGTTCGCGACGGCGTGATCGACATCGCGTGGACGCTGCCGGGCTTCACGCCGGGCCGCATGCCGCGCGTCGAGCCGTTCGAGCTTCCGTTCGTCCACAAGGACGCGCTGTCCTCGACGCTGGCGCTGCAGGACTACCAGAAGATGCACCTCGCGACGGATCTGAAGGACTACCATCCGTTGCTCGTTCACGTGCATGCCGGCTTCCTGCTCCAGACCAAGAAGCCGATCAAGACGATGGCCGATCTCAAGGGCATGAAGCTTCGCGCCGCCTCGCGTGCGGGTGTCTGGCTGTTGAACGCGATGGGCGCCACCGGCATCGGCATGCCGCTGCCGCAGATCCCGCCGGCCCTGTCGAAGGGCGTTATCGACGGCGTGACGCTGCCGTACGAAATCGCACCTGCCGTGAAGACGCCCGACCTGGTGAGCAACTTCACGACGCTGGCCGGTTCGCAGCCGCGTCTCGGCACGAACGTCTTCACCTTCCTGATGAACAAGAACAGCTACGAGAAGCTGCCCAAGGACCTTCAGAAGGTGATCGACGACAATTCCGGCAGCAACATCGCCGAAATGGCGGGCAAGAACTGGGAAGCCATCGAGGAGCCGGGGCTCAAGATGGTCCAGGCGAAGAAGAAGAACAAATTCTACGTCGTTCCCGAAGCCGAGGTCGAGAAGATGCGCGCCGCGGCGCAGCCCGTGTTCGAGCGCTGGTTCGCCGAGATGGACAAGATCGGCGTCGACGGCAAGAAGCTCCTTGCCGACGCCCGTCAGCTCATCGACAAATACTCCAAGTAAGCGTGTGACCGCCCGGCCGGACTCGTCCGGCCGGGCGGCCCTTTTCCCGCATGGCTGAAGTATCCAACACTTCCGG
>JAYQUR010000178.1:0-7137 GCA_038148075.1 Alphaproteobacteria bacterium
TCCGGCACCTTCTCGACGTAGGTCGTCTTGACCTTGTCGCCGAGCGCCTTCTCGATCGCGAGACGGCCCTGGTTGTGCTCGTAGGACCAGCCGTGATCGCCGATCGGCCCCACGTAGACGAAGCCCACCTTCAACTGGGCCTGAGCGGCGGTCGACACACCGGCCGCGACAAGCGCGGCGGCGCCGAGACCGGCAAGTTTCGAGGTAATTCGCATGATTGTCTCCATGTTTGACTCTCCAGCAGACTGACGCGGTTTCCGCGCACCCGATATCAACCCGATGCGTGGAAATTCTTTCCGAGACACGCGGGCGCGTTCAACCGAGCCTTGGCCTCGTCGCGCGAGATGATCACCAGCACGATCACCGTCGCAAGATAGGGCAGCATCGACAGGAACTGAGCCGACACTTCTACGCCCATGCCCTGCGCGTAGAGCTGAATGATCGTAATCCCGCCGAACAGATACGCACCGAAAAATCCCCGCCATGGCTTCCATGACGCGAACACGACCAGCGCCAGCGCGATCCATCCGCGGCCTGCGGTCATGTTCTCGACCCACAGCGGGGTATAGGCGAGCGACAGATATGCGCCGCCGATCCCCGCCATCGCGCCGCCGAACAGGATCGCCCCCATACGAATGAGAGTGACCGAATAGCCGATCGAATGGGCCGCGTCGTGGTTCTCGCCCACCGCCCGGACCAGCAGGCCGCCGCGCGTCCGGCTCAGGAACCAGGCGACCAGCGCGACGTTTACGACCGACAGGTAGACCAACCCGTCCTGGCCGAACAGGATCGGGCCGATCACGGGGATGGTCGTGAGGCCCGGGATATCGAGCTTCGGCAGACCCGCGAATGTCTTTCCGACGTAACCGTGGCCGATCAGCGCGCTGAGCCCGAGGCCGAATATCGTCAATGCCAGCCCCGTCGCGACCTGGTTCGACTGTAGATAGATCGTCAGCAGCCCGAAAATGAGCGCGAGAAGCAACCCTGCGAACGCGCCCGCCACAACGGCCAGCAGGCCGCTTCCCGTAGAGACAGCCGTCGCGAATGCCGCGATGGCGCCGATGATCATCATGCCCTCGACGCCCAGGTTGAGAACGCCCGCCTTCTCGACGACCGTCTCGCCGACGGCGGCAAACACCAGCGGCGTCGCGGCCGTAATGATGGTCAGAAGCGCCGGAACCAGCCAGTCCATGCTCATTCGGCCGCCTCCTTCGCGACGCTCGGGGTGCCGAAGCGGAATCGGTACTTGATCAGCACGTCGCTCGCCAGCAGGAAGAACAGTAGCATCCCCTGGAACACGCCGGTCACGGCGTTCGGCAGGTTCATCGTGATCTGCGCGGAGTCGCCGCCGAGATAGGTGAGCGCCATCAGCAGCCCCGCAAACAGTACGCCGACGGGGTGAAGCCGGCCGAGAAACGCGACGATGATCGCCGTGAAGCCGTAGCCGGGCGAGATGACGGGAACGATCTGGCCGATCGCCCCCGACAGCTCGATCGTTCCGGCAAGGCCGGCGCAGCCGCCGGAAATCAGGAGCGTCAGCCAGACAAGCCGCTTTTCCTTGTAGCCCGCGAAACTCGCCGCCATCGGCGCCATGCCGATCACCTTGATCTGGAAACCGATGATGTGACGCGCGATCAGCACCCAGCCGGCCGCAACGACGAACAACGCCAGCAGCCAGCCGACGTTGAGGCGCGTCTCCTCGATCAGGACGGGCAGCATCGCCGCGTCGTTGAACAGGCGCGATTCCGGAAAGTTCTGGCCGTCCGGGTCCTTCCACGGGCCATGCACCAGATAGCTGAGCACCAACAGCGCAACGTATGTCAGCATCAGGCTGGTGAGAATCTCGTTGGTGTTGAACCGGGTCTTCAGAAACGCCGGAATTGCCCCCCACGCCATGCCGCCGGCCACGCCGGCGATCAGCATCAGCGGCAGCAGGAGGGCGAACTCGTCATTGTAGAAGGCGAGCGCAATCCCGCCGCCGGCCAGGGCACCGATCGTCAGCTGGCCTTCCGCGCCGATGTTCCAGACGTTCGCCTGGAAGCCGAACGACAGGCCGACGCCGATCAGCACCAGCGGCGTCGCCTTGACGCACAGCTCGGCGACGCCGTTGAGCGACGAGATCGGCTCGATGAAGAATGTCGCGATCGCACGGATCGGATCGACGCCCATGATCTCGAACATCACCATCGCCGTCAGGATCGTCAGCACCACCGCGATCAGCGGCGAGACGTAGACCATCGTCTTCGACGGCTCCGGCCGCTGTTCCATCCTAATGAACATGGGCGGCCTCCTCTTCGGAGACGCCGGCCATCAGCAGGCCGATCTGTTCGACCGTCATGTTTTCCGCAGGTTGCGCGGACGAGAGCCGGCCCTCGCAGATCACGGCGATGCGGTCGGAAATCTCGAACAGCTCCTCGAGATCCTGCGAAACGACGAGGACTGCCGCGCCGCGACCCGCCAGGTCGATCAGTTCCTGACGGATCGAGGCGGCGGAACCGGCATCCACCCCCCAGGTCGGCTGCAACGCGACGATGACGCCCGGGTCCTGCATGATCTCCCGGCCGATAATGAACTTCTGCAAATTGCCGCCCGACAGGCTGCTTGCCGTGTGCGTGACGCCCGGTGTCTTCACCCGGAACCGCTCGACGACGCTCTCGGCGTATTTCGTCGCCGCGCCGATCTGGATGAATCCGTTGCGCACCATCCGCATTCGCGTGGCGGCGGACAACAGGCCGTTTTCCCATAGCGACATGTCCGGCACCGCACCGTGACCGAGTCGTTCCTCGGGAACGAGACCCGTGCCCATCGCGCGGCGCTCGTTGGGGCCGAGACGGCCGACAGGCCGGTCGTCGATCCGTATAGCATCAGCCGCGGAAACCGGCACCTCGCCGCTCAGCACTTCCATCAGTTCGCGCTGCCCGTTGCCGGCAATTCCGGCGATCCCCACGATCTCGCCGGCGCGGACCTCGAGGTCGATATCTACGAGATCGGTCCCGTGCTGGTGCGTAGACGGCGCGGACAGCTTCCGGAGTTCGAGCTTTACCGGCCCGTCGCCGGTCCGGTCGCCGCGTTCCGGGCTGACCAGGCTGTCGCCCATCATCATTTCCGCCATCGAGCGCGCGGTCTCGTTCGCCGGCGTGCAGTGCGCCACCACTTCGCCCATCCGCATGATGGTCGCGGCATGGCAAAGCGCCTTGATCTCCTCGAGCTTGTGGGAAATGTAGAGGATCGAGACCCCCTCTCCCGAAAGGCGGCGCAGCGTCTTGAAGAGTTCGTCGACTTCCTGCGGCGTCAGCACCGACGTCGGCTCGTCCATGATCAGGAGCTGCGGATCCTGCAACAGGCAGCGGACGACCTCGATGCGCTGGCGTTCTCCGACCGACAGAGTATGCACGTAGCGGCCGGGATCCAGCGGCAAGCCGTACTGCGCCGAAACCTCGCGGATTCGGCGCGCCAGATCGCCCCGGGCCAATTCCGGGGAGATACCGAGCGCAATGTTCTCCTCGACCGTCATCGCGTCGAACAGCGAAAAATGCTGGAACACCATGCCGATGCCGAGGCGGCGCGCCGCATTGGGACTGGCCACGGCGATCTCGTTGCCTTCCCAGTACATCTTCCCGCTGTCGGCCTTCTGGACGCCGTAGATGAACTTCACCAGCGTCGACTTGCCGGCGCCGTTCTCGCCCAGCAATGCGTGAATCTCTCCGGGCATGATCTTCAGGCTGACGTCGTTGTTGGCGACCACGCCGGGATAGGTCTTGGTGATAGCAATGAGTTCCAGGCGCGGCGTATCGGACATTCAGGGCTCCGCCCGTAGGTGGATGTCATCGAGCGCCGCGAGGATCGCCTCCGGCGTGGCGGGGGCATCCAAATTGGGCAGATGCCTGTAACCCCCTACTCTGGCGACTGCGTCGCGGATTGCAAGCCAGACCGCGATCGCAAGCATCAGCGGCGGTTCTCCAACGGCCTTCGACCGGTAGATCGTCGGCACGCGGTTGGGAGCATCCTCAAGGATGTGGACCTTGAAATGGGGCGGGACGTCCCGGCTGCCGGGAATCTTGTAGGTCGACAGTCCGTGCGTCCGCAATCGGCCCCTGTCGTCCCAGACAAGTTCCTCGGACGTCAGCCAGCCCATCCCCTGGACGAACGCCCCCTCGATCTGGCCGAGGTCGATCGCAGGGTTCAGCGAAGCGCCGACATCCTGCAGGATGTCCGCGGCGAGCACGCGGGATTCGCCGGTCAGCGTGTCGATGACGACCTCGGCGATGCAGGCACCGTAAGTGAAATAGTAGAACGGGCTGCCGGTCATCGTCGCAGCATCCCAATGGATATCGGGCGTACGGTAGTAACCGGTCGCCGATAGCGAGACGCGCTCCTGCCACGTCAGCTTCGCCGCTTCGGCGAACGACAGGCTCTCGTTGCCGGCATAGACGCGGTTCTGCCTGAACTCGATGTCGTCGGGCGATACGCCGTAGCGTCCGGCCAGCACACCCGCCATCCGCGCCCTGATCTCGGTCGCGGCGTTGAAGGCAGCCATGCCGTTCAGGTCCGATCCGGCCGAGGCTGCGGTAGGGGCCGTGTTCGGGACCTTGTCCGTCCGCGTCGCAGAGATCTTCACGTTGTCGATGTCGATCTGGAAGACCGACGAAACCACCTGCGCAACCTTGACGAACAGCCCCTGGCCCATCTCCGTGCCGCCATGGTTCAGATGAACGCTGCCGTCGGTATAGACATGCACCAGCGCACCCGCCTGGTTTAGCGTCGGCAGGTTGAACGAGATGCCGAACTTCACCGGCATCAGGCCAATGCCTTTCTTCAAGGTCCCGTTGGAGGCGTTGAACGCCTCGATCTCCCGGCGCCGTCCTTCGAGATCGACCTCGCGCGACAGGCGCTCGACGATCTCCGGCATGACATTGTCCTCGACCGGCTGTCCGTAGGGCGTGACGTTGCGGTCCTCCGTTCCGTACCAGTTGACCGCCCGCACTTCGTCGACCGTCTTCCCCAGTTCGCAGGCAATGTGCTCGATGACCGTCTCGATGACGATCATGCCCTGCGGCCCCCCGAACCCGCGAAACGCCGTGTTGGAAACGGTGTTGGTCTTGCACGGCCAGCCACGGAACAACGCATTGGGAATGAAGTACGCGTTGTCGCCGTGATAAAGTGCGCGGGCGACGACGCCCGCTGACAGGTCCGCGACGTTGCCGGATCGGGCCGCCATATCTATGACCGCGGCGTCGATGCGGCCTGTATCGTCGAACCCGATGCGGTAGCGGAACAGGAAATCGTGGCGCTTGCCGGTCGCCAGCATGTCGTCGTCGCGCCGCATGCGCAGCTTGGCCGGCCGGCGCGTCCTGTCCGCGGCCAGGGCGGCAATGGCGCCGATGATCGTCGATTGGCTCTCCTTGCCGCCGAAGCCGCCGCCCATTCGCCGCACTTCTACCGTCACCGCGTTCGACGGGATGCCGAGGACGTGGCTGACCCCGTGCTGAACCTCGGTCGGATGCTGGGTCGATGAATAGACGGTGAGATCGCGATCCTCGCCCGGAACGGCGACCGATATGTGAGTTTCCAGATAGAAATGATCCTGACCGCCGCAGCGTATCTCGCCCTCGATAACGTTCGCGGCCGATTGCATGGCCGCCTCGGCGTCGCCGAAGACCATTTTCGGCGGATCGTAGGTGAACTCGCCCTTCTCCCACGCCTCCTCGATCGAAAGGATCGCGGGGAGTTCCTCGTATTCCACCTTCACGAGCTTCGCTGCGGCGAAGGCTGCGTCGTAACTGTCCGCCGCGACCGCCGCGACCGGCTGGCCGGCGTAGGTTGCGGCGCCCTCGGCGAAGACCGGCTCGCCGCTGAACGCGGGAGCGATATCGTTCTCGCCGGGAATGTCGGCAGCGCTCAATACCGCCGCGACGCCCGGCTGCCTGAGCGCTTCCGACGCATCGATCGAAACGATCCGGGCGTGGGCGTGCGGGCTCAATACAAGGGCTATTTCCAGCGCCCCGGGCGTCGCCGGCATATCGTCGATATAGACTGCGCGGCCCGTGACGTGCTTCAGCGCGCTGTCGTGACGGATGCTGGTATGCACCGCCCCGTTGATATCGCCGCCGTCCATCAGATCCGAACCACTTCGAGAGGCTCCGACGCGCCGTCGAGATCGCGGAACAGGCGCCGGAAGAGGTTCGCCGCGACCTTGCTGCGGTAGCCGGCGGTCGCGCGATGATCGTCGATGGGCGAGAAATCCTCGCCCGTTCTCGCGCCGGCCGCCGCAAACGCATCCTCCGTCCAGTCGGCCCCGCCGAAGGCCGTCTCGGCCGCTGCGGCGCGTTTGGGCGTTGTCGCCATGCCGCCGAACGCTATACGCGCCGAGGACACGCTGCCGTTGCCGCGGGCAATCCGGAACGCCCCCACGACCGCAGAGATGTCCTGATCGTAGCGCTTGGAGACCTTGTAGACCCGGAAACTCTCGCCGCCGTTGAGCTTTGGGATACGGATCGACCGGATGACTTCGCCGTCGCGCAGGGCCGTTTTCCGGTAGTCGAGAAAAAAATCCTCGGTCGCGATCTCGCGCGCGCCATCGGGCCCCGCGAGCGTCAGCGTCGCGCCGAGCGCAATAAGGCAGGGCGGCGTGTCGCCGATCGGCGACGCGTTTCCGACATTGCCGCCGATGGTGCCCAGATTGCGTATCTGGCGCGAGCCGATCCGCCGGATCAGGCGGGCGAAGGACGGCCAGTTCTGCGCGATCAGCGGGAGCGCTTCGGTATAGGTAACCGCGGCGCCGAACGAGATCGCATCGCCGGTTTCGTCGATCCGGCGCAGTTCCGCGACGTTCGCAGTCGAAATCACGACTGCCGGCCGCTTCCGTTCCTTGCTGACCGAGAGGCCGAGATCGGTTCCTCCCGCGAGCAGCATCGCCTCAGGATGGGTCGCGCGAACCTGCAGAAGGTCCGAAAGCGTCGCCGGCGAATGAAAGACCGTACCGTCTCCGTGCTGAACTGCCGCCGGCTCGGACGATCGGGTGGGCACGAGCGAAAGCCGTCCCCGACAGGCGGCGCGCGCCGCCTCGACGAAGGGCCGGTAGCCGGTGCAGCGGCAGAGGTTGACGGCGAGCGCGTCGTGTATAGTGTCGTCGTCGAT
>JAYQUR010000179.1:0-7083 GCA_038148075.1 Alphaproteobacteria bacterium
CGTCCGGTCGACATCGTCATCCCCGACGGCACCTTCCTCAGCGCGAAGGCCACCGCGCCGATGGGGCTCTACAGCGCGACGTTGCCGACCGTCATCGACACCATCGTCCGCGCGGTCGGCGGCGGCGCGCCGAAGGTCGCGGCGGGCGGGCACCATGCATCCTTCTCGGCGCACTGGTTCTACGGCAAGGATCCGGCGACCGGCGAGCTGTTCCAGCAGCTCGATACCGGCCACGGCGGCTGGGGCGCGACGGCCGGCAACGACGGGTCGGGGCCGTTCAAGACGATGGCGCACGGCGACACGCTCGACGTGCCGGTCGAGGTTCAGGAGGCGCTCAACCCGCTTCTCGTCGAATCGATCGGGTTGAGGACGGATTCGGCGGGCGACGGCACTTCGCGCGGCGGCCTCGGGACCGAGAAGGTGGTCCGGGCGATGGCGGATTGCCAGGTCAGCGTCCAGATCGACCGCACGAAATGCACGCCCTGGGGGCTCGGCGGCGGTTCCGACGGCGAGCCTGGAGAAGCGTTCGCGGAACCCGCCGGTGCCGAGGCCCGGCGCGTGCTGAAGGGCACGATTTCGCTGAAGAAGGGCGACCGGTTCCGGCTGAAAACCGGCGGCGGCGGCGGGTTCGGCAGCCCCGTGGACCGCGATCCCGCACGCGTCGCTTCCGATGTCGCGGGCGGATATATCAGCCGGGAACGTGCGGAGGCGGTCTACGGCGTCGTTCTGGACGAGACGGGAGGAGTGGATCCCGCCGCCACGACTGCGGCGCGGGCCGCGATGCGGGCCTAGTACGTCGGCTTGAGCTTCAGCCAGTCGTAGCGGTCGATCGACTTCACCGAAAACTTCGTCGGCTCGTTGCCGCGCAGCACCAGAAGCGGCACGTCTACGCCGGGATCGCCCAGGGCCCAGACCTTGCGGTAGTAATCGGCGAGGCCCGAGACCGGCTCGCCCGCGACGCCGAGCAGCATGTCGCCCTGCCGCACGCCCGCGTTCCAGCCGGGGCTGTTTTCCGAGACGCGCGCGACGAACAGGCGGCCCTGCACCTCCTGCGCAGCGATGCCGAGCCACGGGCGGCGGTTGCGGTCGGATTTTCCGCGGGCGATCAGGTCGGCGAGGATCGGCTTCAGCGCGTCGATCGGAATGAACATGTTTCCGGGATAGACGCGCCCGTCCTCCTGCAGCGCATTGGGGACGATCAGCGAACCGATGCCGACCAGCTTGCCGGCCGGATCGATCAGCGCCGCACCGCCGAAATTGCCGTAGGGCGGCGAGGTGAAGATCGCCACGTCGAGGAGGTACTCCCAGTAGCCCGCGAACTCCCGCAGGTCGACGACGAACGCGCCCATCGCCTGCGACGGTCCGCCATGTCCCGCAACGAGTACCGGCTGTTTCTGTTCGAGTGCGCCCGACGAGCCCAACTCGATCGGTTTCACGCCGAGCGGCCGGGCCGACTTGAGCAGCCCGAAGCCGGTGTCGTGATCGTAGGCGACGATGGTGGCCGGAAACGCCTTGCCGCCCGCCGTCTCCACCCGAACGTCGTCGGCTTCGAGGATGGCGTAGCCGATCGTGAGCACAAGGCCGTCGCCGTCGATCGCGACGCCGCTGCCTTCGCGTTCGGTGCCCAGCGACCGCGCCGTGCGAGCGTCGGACGGCACGCGGGCCGTCACCTTGACGATGGATTCGAGAATCTCGGGGCCGAATGACGGTTGCTGCTGCTGGGCGACGGCGGACGGCGCCGCCGCCGCAGCCAGCGCCAGGAAGCCGAAAAGGAAACCGAGAGCCCTCATGTCCAACCCTCCATATGTCGCGAGAAGATCTTAGACGGCGATACGCGGGAATGGGAAGAAACGGATTGCGCCTCGCCGGAACGTGAACGCCGCGAAACGCGATTCGCCGGGATGGCGGCGCAAGCCGCGCCGGCGCTGGTATACTGCCCGGATGACATCCGAAAGCTCAGATATCGCGTCTGCTGCGCCGCCCGCCGCCGCGCCGCCTGCGCCGTGGCTCTCGGGGCTGAACGCGCCGCAACGCGACGCCGTCGAGTCGGTCGACGGCCCGCTTCTGGTGCTCGCCGGCGCCGGGACGGGCAAGACCCGCGTACTGACGACGCGGATCGTCAATATCCTCGTGTCCCGCAAGGCGTGGCCGAGCCAGATTCTCGCGGTTACCTTCACCAACAAGGCGGCGCGCGAGATGCGCGACCGGGTCGCCGCCATGATCGGCGGCGCGACCGAGGGCCTGTGGATCGGCACGTTCCACGCGATCTCGACGCGAATCCTGCGGCGGCACGCCGAGCTGGCCGGGCTGAAATCGAACTTCACGATCCTCGACCAGGACGACCAGATCCGGCTCGTGAAGCAGATCATCGAGGCCGAGGACATCGACGACAAGCGCTGGCCGGCCCGCGCCGTACACGCCGCGATCGAGCGTTTCAAGGACCGCGGGCTCACGCCGGACAAGGTCGGCGTCGCCGAGGCGGGCGATATCGCCGACGGACGTATCGGCGAACTCTACAGGATCTACCAGGACCGGCTGACGACGCTGAACGCGTCCGATTTCGGCGACCTGCTGCTGCACTGCCTGACGGTGTTCACGAAAAACCCCGACGTGCTCGCCGAATACCAGAACCAGTTCCGCTACATCCTCGTCGACGAGTATCAGGATTCGAACGTCGCGCAGTATCTGTGGCTGCGGCTGCTGTCGCAGGGACGCAACAACATCTGCTGCGTCGGGGACGACGACCAGTCGATCTATTCGTGGCGCGGCGCCGAGGTCGGCAACATCCTGCGTTTCGAGAAGGATTACCCGGGCGCGAAGGTCGTTCGGCTGGAGCAGAACTACCGCTCCACCCAGCCGATCCTGACGGCGGCGTCCGAGCTGATCGCGAACAATCGTGGCCGTCTCGGCAAGACGTTGTGGACCGAGGTGGAAGAGGGCGAGCCAATCCAGATCCGCGCCGTCTGGGACGGCGAATCCGAGGCGCGCTTCGTCGGCGAGGAGATCGAGGCGCTTCAGCGGGAAGGCAACGCGCTCGACGGCATCGCGATCCTCGTTCGCGCGAGCTTCCAGATGCGTGAGTTCGAGGAACGTCTGATCACGCTGGGCATTCCCTATCGCGTCGTCGGCGGCCCGCGTTTCTACGAACGCCAGGAAATCCGCGACGCGCTGGCCTATCTGCGGCTCATCGCGCAACCGGACGACGACCTCGCGCTGGAGCGCATCATCAACGTGCCGCGGCGCGGACTGGGCGACGCGACGGTTCAGACGCTGCATATCTACGCGCGCGCGGAGGGCATACCGCTCTATGAATCGGCGCGCAGGCTCATCGAGACAGACGAGCTGCGACCGCAGGCGCGGTCCGCGCTGCGCCGCCTGATCGAGGATTTCGAGCGCTGGCGCGTCCAGATGCTGGCGGACGACCATGTCGATCTGGTGGAAACCGTGCTCGACGAATCCGGCTATACCGGGATGTGGATGAAGAGCAAGGCGGCGGACGCACCCGGCCGGCTCGAGAACCTGAAGGAACTGGTCTCCGCGGTGGCCGAGTTCGAGTCGCTGGAGGGTTTCCTCGAACATATCAGTCTCGTGATGGACCGCGACGACGGCGCGGCCGGCGAGATGGTCAGCCTGATGACGCTGCATGCCGCCAAGGGGCTCGAGTTCGACAACGTCTTCCTGCCTGGCTGGGAGGAGGAGGTGTTTCCCAACCGGCGCTCGGTCGACGACGGCGGTTCCGCCGCGCTGGAGGAAGAGCGCCGTCTCGCCTATGTCGGCCTGACGAGGGCCAGGCGCCGGGTGTGGATCATCCATGCCTCCAGTCGCCGGGTCTACAACCAGTGGCTCTCCTGCGCGCCGTCTCGCTTCATCGACGAACTGCCGGCCGAACTGGTCGAACACGTCGTCGAACCCGGTCTCTACGGCGGCGTCGCCGAGCCGGGCTTCGGGTCCGCGGGCGCCGACTGGAGCGCGCCGCGCCAGGGTCGGGGCCCCGGCTACGATCGCATGCGGGCGGGCCGCGCGTCGGCGGGACGCCTGCAGGAGGATGCAGCGCCCGCATTGACCGCAAGCGTCGCGCCCGGCACCCGGATCTTCCACCAGAAATTCGGTTACGGCACGGTGCGGGCGAACGACGGCGGCAAACTCGAAATCGATTTCGAAAAGGCGGGGACCAAGAAGGTGATGGAAAGCTTCGTCGAGCCCGCATGAGCGAGCCGGAAACCTGGGAGATCGTCGTCGATGTCGGCGACAGGGAAGCGGTCGCCGCGATCGAGGATATCGTCGCGGAGGTCGCCGAAAGCACCGCTGCCTTCGAGGACGACAAGACCAGGCGCTGGCGCGTCACCGGCTATGCGGCGGAGCCGCCCGACGAAGCGGCGCTGCGAACCCGCCTTCAAGAGGCCGCGGCGGACGCAGGTCTCGGCGAGCTCGCGGTTCGTATCGGCCCGATGCCGCCGACCGACTGGGTCGCGGAGGTCGAGAAGAGCCTGAAGCCGATTTCGGTCGGGCCTTACTACATCTACGGATCGCACGTCACCGACCCGCCGCCTGACGGTGCCGTCGCGATCCACGTCGATGCCGGTCTCGCCTTCGGGACGGGGAATCACGAGACCACCCGTGGCTGCCTGATGGCGCTGGAGCGCCTGTTTCCCGAATCCGGGCCCGAAAACCCGCTCGACGTCGGCACCGGCAGCGGCATCCTCGCCATTGCGCTGGCAAAACGCTATGGCGTGCGTGCCTTCGGCAGCGACATCGATCCGATCGCCATCGACGTCGCGCGCGAAAACGCGGAGATCAACGGCGTCGCCGGCCTGGTCGATTTCGCCGTCTGCGCCGGGCTGGAAGACCCGGAGATCGTGAAGCGCCGACCGTACGACCTGATAATCGCCAATATCGTTGCCGATCCGCTCGTCGCACTCGCCGGAGACCTGACCGGTGCGCTCGCCGGCGGCGGACGGCTCATCCTGTCGGGGATCCTCGCCGAGCAGGCGAGCCGGATCCTCGATGCCTACGGCGCGGGACAGGGGTTGCGCGCGTCCGGCGTCGTGGCGCTCGCCGAGTGGCGGACGATGATTTTCGACAAAGCCTGAAATCGGGGTTCAGTCCGGCCGGGCGCCCGTCTGCGACCGGAAGGCGGCGAAGGCGTCCTTGAAGCGTTTGAGCGAGAAATTCACCCGGAGCGGGCGCCCGTTCGGCTGGCGGAACATCACCTGTCCCTTCTGCGCGCCGTAGAACAGTTCCTTCACGTCGTTCGCAAACGGGAACGACCCCTGGCAGCCATTGACGTTGCACAGCCGCAGGGGGAACTTCACCGCTTCGGCGTCGTCGATGACCAGCGTCAGGCCCGCCGGCAGCAGGATTCCGAGCGGCGCCGTGACGGCAACGACATAGCCGTTCTTCTGGCCCGCGCCGACGATCGAGACGTTGAGAACCCTTTTGCCGCTCTGCCGGAAAATGATGTCCTGGACCAGCACACAGGCGCCTGCGGCCGCGGTGCCCCGGCATTTCAGGGTCCAGTCGCCGAACTTCTGGCTGGTTTCCTCCGCACCCTGGGCGCGGGCGGCCGGCGGGAACGCAATTGGAACCGCCAGCGCCGCAAACAGGAGTGCGGTGCCGAAGAAACGCTGGGCGGGGCCGGTCGGGATCGTTCGCATGGAACGAACCTACGGTATTCGGCAGCGGGGCTGCAACGGTATTGTCTCCGATTTCTCAAGACTTTACCGTGCTGCAGCAGGTGTCGGCAGCAGGAATCGAAGGTGACGGATGACGACAGTCCCCGCGTTGGACGAGACGGAAGAATTGTTGCGCGGCCTCGCAGCCTCGGCGTTCGATGTTACGCTCGACGATGCGCCGGCATTGCTGGCCGCCGTTGCTGTCGGCATCGATCCGACCGACGCCGTCGCCCGCATCGAGGCAATCCGGGTCGAACGCGAGGCGGGTGCGACCCGCGGCCCCGCGCCCGCCGCAAGGCTGGAGACGCTACGCGCGAAGATGGCCGACGCGGCGCTCGACGGTTTCCTGGTGCCGCTGGCGGACGAGCATCAGGGCGAATTCATCCCGCCCCGCGCCCAGCGTCTCGCGTGGCTGACAGGTTTCGGCGGCTCCGCCGGGCTCGCCATCGTGCTGGACGCCCGCGCCGCGATTTTCGTCGACGGGCGCTACACGCTGCAGGTCCGCCATCAGGTGGATACGAACGTCTTTGCGCCACATCACCTGATCGAATCGCCGCCTGACCGGTGGCTCGCGGAAAACGCGCGTCCGGGCATGCGGATCGGCTTCGATCCGTGGCTTCATACCAAGGCGGGCGTCGACCGGTTACGCCGCGGCTGCGAACGGGCGGGGGCGGAACTCGTCGCCGTCGATGCGAACCCCCTGGACGCTGCGTGGGCCGACCAGCCGCCGCCGCCGCTCGGGCCCGTCGTGCGGCACGGCGACGATGTCGCGGGCCGGGCTTCGGCCGACAAACGCGCCGAAGCGGCCGCGACGGTAAAGGATGACGGTGCGGATGCAGCGGTCCTCAGCGCGCCCGATTCCATCGCGTGGCTGTTGAACGTCCGCGGCTGCGACGTCGGCAATACGCCGTTGCCGCTGAGCTATGCGATTCTCGATACCGACGGCGCGGTCGAATGGTTCGTCGATCCGCGCAAACTGCCGGCGGCGACCCGGGGGCATGTCGGCGAAGACGTTTCGGTCTGGGATCCGGGCGCGTTCGGCGTTCGGCTCGATGCGCTGGGCGCTGCAAAGAAGCGGGTACGCCTCGATACGGCGAGCTGCCCCGAGTGGATCCGCCTCAGGCTCGAGGCGTCCGGTGCGACGATTGCGGCGGGCGGCGACCCCTGCACCCTGCCCAAGGCGCGCAAGAACGCGGTGGAGATCGCGGGCACGCGCGACGCCCACGTGCGCGACGGCGCGGCGCTGACGTCGTTTCTCGCGTGGCTGGCTGCGGAAGCGCCGACGGGGGGTGTCACCGAAATGTCGGCGGTCGAGCGACTGTTCGAGTTTCGTCGCCGCGACGCGGGATTTCGCGGCAACAGCTTCGATACGATCTCCGGAAGCGGGCCGAACGGTGCGATCGTGCATTAC
>JAYQUR010000180.1:0-7013 GCA_038148075.1 Alphaproteobacteria bacterium
AGATCCTCCGTTAAATCAGACGATCAACTGGCCCAAAAATTTTGACGACGGACATACGAGAAATCCGAGGGCGCCTCGGACTTTCCGAGACTCGTCTTCGAGGCCGTCGCGGCCACGAAGGGGGAAACCCTGCCCGAAGCCGCGGATGACGGCGCCGCGGAAGCGGGAAAGCCTGAAGAAGCGTCGCTCAGCGACGGCGATCTCGACATCAAGGAAATTATGGCCCGCCTCGAAATTGCCGCCGAACGGGCCCAGCTTCGCGCCGGCGAAGACGCCAAACGCGACCGGGCCGAAGCTACACCGGAGATCCTGGACCGGGCCGTTGGGGGACGCGCCTGAGCCGGAGCGTAGCGTTGCGTAGTCTTTCCGGTCGGTAGGCGCCGGAACCTCGTCAGGGAAGGGGCGGGCCGTTGGGTCCGCCCTTTTTCTTTGGACCGGTTGCGTCGGGTCAGAAAATATCCGAGCGCTCGTACTGCACGGGCCAGGTCATGTTCTCGGCGTGGAGCTTCGTCGCCGCGTGCAGCGGCCAGTAGGGATCGGCGAGCAGGGTGCGCCCGAGGACGACGAGATCGGCGCGCCCGTTGGCGATCACCTCCTCGCAGAAATCGGGACTGTGCAGCAGGCCGACCGCCCCGGTCGCCATGCCCGTTTCGCGTTTGACCGTCTCCGCCAGCGGTATCTGGTATCCGGGATGGACCGGGATCTGCTGGCGGGTGTCGTTGCCGCCGGAAGAACAGTCGATCAGGTCGACGTTGCCGCCCGCGGCAAGGCGTTTCACCACCTCGACGGTGTCGCCCAGCGTCAGGCCGCCATCGACCCAGTCGGTGCAGGACAGGCGCACGAAGAGCGGAAGATCCTCCGGCCATTCGCGGCGGATGGCGCCGAGCGTTTCCATCAGGAACCGGCTGCGGTTTTCGAGCGATCCGCCATAGCCGTCGGTGCGCCGATTGCTCAGCGGCGACAGGAAGCTGTGACCGAGATAGCCGTGTGCGGCATGCAGTTCCAGCAGTTTGAACCCGGCTTCGCGCGCGCGCCGGGCCGCATCGGCGAAATCCTGCAGCACCCGGGCGATGGCATCCCCGTCCATTTCCACGGGCGTCTGCCAGTCGGCGAAGGGCAGGGCGGACGGCCCGATGACCTGCCAGCCCTGGTCCGAGTCCGGGGCAAGCGGTCCCGCGCCGTCCCAGGGGCGCGCGGTGGAGGCCTTGCGCCCGGCGTGACCGATCTGCATCGCGGGCACGGCGCCCTGATCGGCGATAAAGGCGGCGATACGTTTGAACGCGTCGCGCTGGTCGTCGTTCCAGATGCCGAGACAGTTCGGGGTGATGCGTCCCTCGGGCGAGACATGCGTCGCCTCGGTGACCACGATCCCGGCGCCGCCGACCGCCCGGCTGGCAAGGTGCACGTAATGCCATTCCTCCGGCATACCGCCGGTCGCGGAATACTGGCACATGGGCGACATCATGATCCGGTTCCGCGCGGTGACCGAGCGGAACGTCGCAGGGCGGAACAGGTGGGGGTTGCGGTCGCGTTGGAGAATACGGCGTTTGTTTTCTGACATGGCTCTCTGATGCTCGTTCAAGGGGCGGTGCGGGCGGAACCGCGGAAGGCGGCCGGCAGATTAACACGGGATAAGGTGGAAATACCGGCGCGGCGCGCCCACATCTTCTGCAACCCGCTCAATCGAAAGGAACCGGCCGTGCGTAACTCTCTTGCAAGGGGCGCGATAGTGCGATCCGCCTTCGCCGCGTCACTGGCACTCGCGGCGATACTCGCCGCACCCGCTTCCGCCGAGGAAATCGGCCATGTGGACACGGCGTTCAAGCTGCTGGGGCGCAACCACCAGGTCGCGGTGGAAGCCTTCGACGATCCGAAGGTGCAGGGCGTGACCTGCTTCGTCAGCATGGCGCGCAAGGGCGGGCTGACCGGCACACTGGGGATTGCGGAGGAAACGTCCGATGCCTCCATCGCCTGCCGGCAGGTCGGCCCGATCGCGTTTGTCGAGGCGATCGAGGACGACGAGGAAGGGGAGGAAGTGTTCAAGAAACGCCAGTCCGTCTTTTTCAAACGGCTCAATGTTGTCCGGTTTCTCGACGCTAAGCGCAACACGCTGGTCTATCTCGCCTATAGCGACAAGCTGATCGACGGGTCGCCGCAGAATTCGGTCTCCGCCGTCGCGATGATGCCCTGGGGCGACCGGATGCCGGAAAAGGCGCTCACGAAGTAGCCCGGAAGATCGACTCGGATACGAAGGCCTGGTGCGTCACCTCGCCGTCGAAGGCCTGGAAGCCTGCGAAATCGTCGCGCGCTTCGGCGCGGGCGGGCGAGGCCAGCGCGGCGTTCAGCGACGGGATGTCGTCGAACGTCATCTGCGCGATCAGCAGGTTGCCGCCGGGCGTGATCGCAAAGGGGTCGGTGAAATCGGCGGCGCGATGCAGGACCAGCGAGCCGATCCCCGGAAAGCGCTGCAGAATGGGAGCGTGGCTTTTCCGGTAATAATCGACGAACCGGTCCGGGTCGGCCGCGGTACCGTGATAGCGAACGATGTAGGAAGCCGTCATTTCGTGCCTTTCCGCTGATATTCAGGTGTCAGTAGATAATCAGGTTATCTTTATTGAGGCCGATTCTCAATCGGCGTTTCGCCGGTCGCGGCGGGTCGCGGCGAGCCTCCCGCAGAATGCAGGGCGCATCGTCTTTGTTGCCCGCTGGCGTGGCGCTGCCCGGTGTTTTAACCTGTTGCGCAAGACTGCATAACACTGACCCAACAAGAGACCGAACAAGACACGGAGGAGACCGATGACCGGTATCGATTTTGGCATTTTCGATCATCTCGACCGGCGGCCCGATACGCCGCTTGCGCAGACCTACGAAGACCGGCTGAAACTGATCGAGGCGTACGATGCCGCGGGCTTTTACGCCTATCAGATCGCCGAACACCACGCGACGCCGCTCACCGTCGCCCCCTCGCCGAGCGTCTTTCTGTCCGCCGTCGCCCAGCGCACGACGCGGCTGAAATTCGGGCCGATGGTCTACGTGCTGCCGATGTACCATCCGCTCCGGCTGGTCGAGGAGATCTGCATGCTCGACCAGTTTTCGAACGGGCGCTTTCTCTATGGCGTCGGCAAGGGGATCACGCCCTACGAGCTCGGCTATTTCGGCGTCGACCCGAAGGATGCGCGCGACATCTATGAGGAGATTCTCGATATCACGCTGCTGGCGATGGACCCGGCGACGGAACGGCTGAACTGGCACGGCAGGCATTTCGATTTCGAAGACGTGCCGGTCAACATTCACCCCGTCCAGCAGCCGCACCCGCCGCTGTGGATCGGGGTCGGCACGCCGGAAGGCGCCACGAACGCGGGCGCGCGGGGCATCAACGCGCTGACCAATTCGCCGCTCGCCCGCTCGACCGAGCTGATGCAGCGCTACCGCGATGCCTATACCGGCGACGAGGCGGCGATGCCGAAGATCGCCATCTGCCGCCACACCGTCATCGCCGAAACCGACGAAGAGGCGGAGCGGATCATGCGCGAGGCCTATCCCGCCTGGTACCGGCATTTCGTCGCCCTGTGGAAGGAACACGGCGACAGCCCGGTGGTCGCCGCCTATACGGAAGACTTCGACGAGACGGTCGCGAAGGACCTGCTGATCTTCGGCTCGCCCGCCACCGTGCGCGCCGAGATCGAGCGCTATCTCGAAACCTCGGCCACCAACTATTTCGTCTGCCGCTTCGCCTTCGGCTCGCTGACCTATGAGCAGTCCCGCATGTCGCTCGACGGATTCGTCGGGGAAGTGATGCCGCATTTCACGCACAACAAACAGGCCGCCGAATAATGATCTTCGAGAGACGCGCATACACGATGGAACCGGGCCACGTGCCCGCCTTCGACAAGGCGCAGACGGATCGCGGTTTCGATCTCGTCAAAAGCTACATGGACCGTCTCGTCGGGTATTTCTCGACGCGGACAGGCCCGACCGACCAGGTGGTGCACCTGTACCGCTATGACAGTTTCGACGACTGGAACACGCGCATGCGCGGCCTCTATGCGGTGCCGGAACTCACACCCTATTTCGTCAACACCCGCAAGATCGTCCGCCGCCAGGTCAACGGGTTTTCCGAACTGCTGCCGGTGGATGCGCTCAACCCGCTCTGGGGCGGCGGCAATGACTGGCTGCCGGAAACCGGCGCGAAGCTTGCCGGCCTGAATGCCGACAGGGTGATCGAGGAGCGCGCGTTCCAGCTTCGCCCCGGCGGAATCCCGGCCTTCGTCGAGGCGTGCAAGTCGCACGGGATAAAGGCGCTCGCCACGATGGACGGGCGCACGATCGGCGCCTTCATGTCCATGACCGGCCCGCTGCAAAACATTACGCTCTGGTGGTGGTTCGAGGATGCGGCGGAGCGCGAGACCCGCGTCGCCGCGCTGGCGGCCGACGCAGACTGGCAGGCGTTCATACGGACGATCACGCCGCTGCTGGTGGACCAGTCGAGCCTGCTGCTCACGCCGCGGCCGGTGCCGGAGATGTCGCCCCTGTTCGGGTGATCCCTCTTCGCCTCAACCGTGTTCGCTTGACAACGCCCGCCGGCCGTCCGCATAATTGTATGTACACGAACAAATATGCGTTCCGAAGCCAGAGGGGTCGAACAATGACATTTGTCCGTAATGCCTGGTACGTCGCCTGCTGGGCGACCGATCTGACCACGTCACCGCATGCCGAAACAATCCTGGGCGAGAACGTCGTTCTGTGGCGCGGGGCGGACGGGACGGTCCGCGCGGCGGAAGATGTCTGTCCCCACCGCTTCCTGCCCCTGTCCCAGGGCCGCGTCATCGGCGACGACCTGCAATGCGGCTATCA
Source organism: Alphaproteobacteria bacterium (assembly GCA_038148075.1). Lineage (GTDB taxonomy): Bacteria > Pseudomonadota > Alphaproteobacteria > MPNO01 > UBA830 > JAYQUR01. The sequence goes on from JAYQUR010000180.1 coordinate 4,855, forward strand.
CGGGCTGACCTTCGACGGCGCGGGCACCTGCGTCGATGCGCCGACGCAGGACGCGCCGCCGGCGAACTGCCGGATCCGGTCCTATCCGGTCCATGAAAACATGGGGCTGGTGTGGATCTGGATGGGCGATGCGGCGGCCGCCGACACGTCGGAGATCTACGACCTGCCGGAATACCACCAGGACCGCTGGGGCGTCGGCTTTGGCGATGCGCTGGATGTCGAGGCGAATTATCTTCTGCTGTGCGACAACCTGTGCGATCCGACCCATGTGAATTACGTGCATCCCTCGACCCTCGGCAATCCGGACGGCATCAACGCGCCCGTCGTGTTTTCCGACGAGCCCTGGGGCGTGCTGACGGAGCGCTTCACGCCGAATTCGTCGCCCACCGGGTTTGTCGATGCCTTCGGCACCTATGACGGCAAGGTCGATATGTGGCAGCGCTACCTGATGTACCTGCCGTCGGTGTCGATTATCGATTTCGGCGCGACCGCGGCGGGCACCGGCAGCTTTGAGAGCGGCGGCGACGGGCGGCTCCAGGTTTTTTCCTGCCATTTCATGACGCCGATCACCGAGACGCGCACCATCGACCGCTGGCTGCATGTGCGCAATTTCCTGGCCGACGACACGTCCGTCGGCGACGGCATCAGCGACCAGTTCCGCATCGCCTTCGCCGAGGACAAGGAAATCCTGCAATCGGTACAGGCCGAGGAGGAACGCCACGCCGGGCGGGCCAAGGTCGGTCTCGACCTCGACGCCTCGGCGGGGCTGTTCCGGCTCAAGATCAACCGGCTGCTGCGCGCCGAAGCGCAGGCCGCCGCGCAGGCGGCGGAGTAGGGCGGGCGCCGCCGCCGCCTCCATCTACACGTCCAACCCGGCGCTTGCCGGTCCGGGGGCTGTATGGGACCGCGTCGGAAGGATACGTCAGTAACCGCATCGGCCGACAATTCTCGCAACGGCGGTCCTTCGGGGCCGCCGTTTTCCGTTGCGGCATGTCGCCTGTCGGGCGGCGGGAGCCGTTCCGGTGGCCGCCCGGCGTCAAGGATTTTGTCGAATCCCGCTTGATATACGTCAAGGCGGCGCGGCCGGACTGCGCCAAGGATATTCCGGCTGAATTGCTTTGGCCGGACCCATAGGAGGAAATCGTGGCAAAAAATGTTGGCAGCATCGATCGTATTCTGAGGGCCGTTGTCGGGCTTGCCTTGATCGCATACGCGCTCGGCATCATTGCTCCCGGCACCGGGTACAATCTGTATGGGTGGATCGGGGTCGTGCCGCTTCTCACCGCTGTCGTGAGTTTCTGTCCTTTTTACCGGATCATCGGTGTGCGCACCTGTCGGCCTAAAAACGCTCACCGACATGCCTTTTCAGGACATCGGATTACGGACCCCTGCTTGCGCCACACGGATGATGACCGGTATGTTTCCATTCGGCAGCGCCAGGCCGGCCCGTCTTTATTGTCAAGGAGGATGAGAATGACGCAACGGCACATGATGGAGATCGTCCGCGACCAGAACCCGGTCACGCTGTCTCCCGACCACACCGTCAAGGAAGCCTGCGAGCGCATGCGCGAGCGGAGGATCGGGGCGGTCCTCGTGACGGATCAGGACAACCACCTGGTCGGTATTTTTACCGGCCGCGATGCGGTCTGCAGCGTCCTCGCCGAAGGACGCGACGCCGCGCAAACACGCCTCGCCGAGGTGATGACGCCGGATCCCGATACGATCGATCCGGGCAGGATCGCAATCGACGCGCTGCGCCTCATGCAGGATAGCGGGTATCGTCATGTGCCGATTACCGAATGCAAACGCGTCGTTTGAATTGTGTCCGCGGGCGATTTTCGCGGGCTCGAGACAGCGCGCCTCGACGAGGAGACCGATCTCTGGGAGAGAATCTAGCTATCGCCCGGTCACGCCCGCATCGTGCGGAAAAGCGGCGGTCCTTCGGGGCCGCCGTTTTCATTTGCGACATGTCTCCTTCGGGTCAAAAACGGCTGTTCTAAAAACCAGTCAGCTAGGTCCGCTCTAACCCCGAAAACGGAAGACTGTTGGCGAACGTCTGATGCTGGAGGTGCAGCGGACGTGAATTTCGGGTGGCCAGACAGCCGTTTTTAGCCATGTGTGGACGGCTCCGTGTTGGCAAGGGTTTTTTGACGGAGATG
>JAYQUR010000181.1:0-6997 GCA_038148075.1 Alphaproteobacteria bacterium
GAACTGCCGCAGGCCGAGCGCCGTGTAGAGCATGTAGCCGTAGATGAAGACGGCGAGGCCGAAGTGCGCGGCGAGACGGTACTGGCTGACGGACGGGCGGTCGACGAGCCCCGACTTGACCATGTACCAGCCGAGCACGCCTTGCGCGCCGCCGAGCAGAAGCAGGAAGGTCAGCCGGGCCGTCAGAGGTACCGGGAGCCGGTGGCGGACGACGAACCACAGGAACGGCGCGAAATAGACGATGCCGACCAGACGGCCGAGCAGCCGGTGCAGGAACTCCAGCCAGAAGATCTGCCGGAAGTCGTCGACCGTCATCCAGAAGTTGAGCTGCTTGAATTCTGGCGATGCCTTGTAGGCGTCGAACGCGGCCGCCCACGCCGCGTCGCTCAGCGGCGGCAGCCAGCCGGTGACGGGACGCCAGTGGACGATCGAGAGGCCGGATTCCGTGAGCCGCGTAATGCCGCCCAGCAGTACCATGGCGAACAAGAGCGCGCAGCATATCAGCAGCCACGCGCCGATCGCGCCGTAGGGAGTATTGCGGTGGCGGGCACCGTAGGCCGCCGCCGAAGGGGATGCAGACATTGGGCCGCAACTTCCTATACGGATTTCGCCGTCCGGCGTTCCGTTCGTTGCGCCTAGGTACCCTTTCGCGGCGACGCTGGCAACCGCGTGCGACCTATTGTCCGGTCCGTTGCCGGGCTGCGACCGGTCAGTGGATGGTCAGCGAGTGCTTTACGACCCGGGTGCGGGGCGGCTTGATGATGTCCGTCCCCGCGACCTTGACCGAATGGATCGGGCCTTCGATTTCCCGGTTCCAGAAGTCGAGGAACCTGTGAAGCTCGGGAAATTTCGGGGCCAGGTCGAGTGACTGCCAGACATAGGTCTGCAGAAGTTCGAGATGGTCCGGCATGCGATAGATGATTTCCGCCGTGGTCAGGCGGTACCCGTGCAACTGACGCTCAATATCCGTCATCGGCAATCTCCGGTTCGTTGCGACCGGAGAATCTTGCCGAATCTATGGTTAACGCTCAATTAAAATTTAAATATATCAATATATTAGCACCGATCGTCGGAGAGTGCTGCTAATCCGCCGGCGGTTTCCGTCAGGCGGCGGATCCGGCAGGTTCCTTGCACGCCCATGTCGTGGGCGGCGGCGGGCGCGTGTCGGTCCAGGCCTTCAGCGCTGCGTGCGCGTCCTCGCGATATTCCCGCAGCGAGTCTTCGCCAACCAGCACCGTGGTGATTTCGAGACGGATGCCGTTCGGATCGAAGAAATAGATCGATTTGACGAACCCGTGGTCGGTGACGCCGACGACGTCGACGCCGGCCGCCTCGAGCTTGGCCTTCCACGCCTCGACTTCCCCCAGGGTCTCCACCTGCATGGCGAAATGATTTACCCAAGACGGCGTTTCCGGGTCCGGAACGCAAAGGGTCTCGTCGCCGAGGTCGAAGAAGGCGATGTAGCTCCCGTCGCCGAACTCGAAGAACAGGTGCACGTAGGGGTCGGAGGCGCCGGTACTCGGCACGCTGTCGGCCTTGATCACATGCGCCAGCGGCAGCCCCAGCAGGTCCTCGTAGAAACTGCGGGTTTCCTCGGCGTTGCGACACCGATAGGCGTAGTGGTGCAGGCCCTTGATGCGGGAAAGCGACGTCATTTCGTTCGTCCTTTCGATGGTCGGTTGTTTCGGACGTTAGCAGAACGCGGTTCCGCCGATAAGTATCGCGGCTAGACGATCAGGCCGCGTCCAGTTCGCCCGCCTCCACGCGGCGGCGGATTTCGTCGAGGGTGGAGCCCACCGCCTGGAAATAGCTCGCCGACATGCGCACCGCGAATTCCTGCTCCGCGTCGCTGCCGGGCTCGATGCCGTCGGTCTCCAGCTCGAACGTGAAACGAAGCCCCAGCGCGCCGTCGTCCAGCTCCACGATCTCGTTCAGGATGGAACCCATCGACGTACTCTTCGTGCGCTCGAACGTAACGCGTTCCTGCGGCTCGAACGTGACGCGCTCCTGCATCTCCTCGCCGCGAAGCGTGAAGTCGCGCAGCAGCCAGTCGTCCCCGCGCTCGATCACCTCGCAGGCGCTCATCGCGTCGACGAACGGGACCGGGTTTTCGGCTTTCATGACGAGCCCCTGCCAGACCTGGCCGCGCGTCAGGCGAACCGGGCCGTCATTCACGGGAAGCGTATGGGTGAGCTTGAACATGGCTTTTCCCCCTCGGTCCTCATGCTAGGCCCCTGCGGCGACACCCGGCAAGCGCAAAGCCCCAGGCGCGGCGATGACGCTATTTCGTGCCGAACAGCCTGTCCCCCGCATCGCCGAGACCGGGTCGGATATATGCATGATCGTCCAGCTCGCGGTCGATCGCAGCGGTGTATACCGGGACGTCGGGGTGCGCCGCGTGAAACGCGGCGATGCCCTCCGGCGCCGCCATTACGCAGACGAACTTGAGGTGCCGCGCGCCGGACTCCTTCAGGCGGGAAACCGCCGCGATCGCCGAATGACCGGTCGCCAGCATGGGGTCGACGACGATGCACAGCCGGCCGTCGATCCCGTCCGGCAGCTTCAGATAGTATTCGACCGGCTCCCTTGTTTCGGGATCCCGGTACATTCCGATGTGGCCGACGCGGGCGGACGGGATCAGGTCGAGCATGCCGTCCAGCAGGCCGTTGCCGGCGCGCAGGATCGAGACGAGGCAGAGCTTCGAACCCTTGATCGTCGGCGCGGTCATCGATTCCAGCGGCGTTTCGATCTCGATCTCGGTCAGCTCCAGGTCGTGGCAGACCTCGTAGGCCAGCAATAGGCTGATCTCCCGCGTGACCTGGCGGAACTGCGCCGTCGGCGTATGCACGTCGCGCAGGATCGTAAGTTTATGCGCAACCAGCGGGTGGTCGACGATTTCGACGACGGAGCCGGTGTCGGGCTTCGGTGCGCTTGCCATATGTCGCGTCCTTTCATGTCCCCGCGGGCTCTCGGCTTTCCCTGAGGCAGGTTATCGCTATAATCGTCGGACAACAAAGACGGGAAGGGGTGAGAATCGTCATGAAGTGCTTTCTTTTCCATCTGATGCCGTACGCGTGTCTCGATCTCGACTACGACAAGAAGTACAAGGCATCCTGGGTCGTCTATCCGAACAGCAACTTCGATCCCAAGGCAGGGTTCGAGCTGTATAACACCTATCTCGACGAACTCGAGATGGGCGAGGAGCTCGGCTTCGACGGCCTCTGCGTCAACGAGCACCACCAGAACGCCTACGGGCTGATGCCGTCGCCGATCGTGCCCGCGGCAGCGCTGGCGCGCCGCACGTCGAAGGCGAAGATCGCGGTGCTCGGCAACGCCTTCGGGCTTCGCGAGCATCCGCTGACGCTTGCCGAAGAGCACGCGATGCTCGACTGCATCACCGGCGGCCGGCTGATCAGCGGCATGGTCCGCGGCATCGGCGCCGAATACTACTCGATGGGCGCCAACCCCGCCTTCAGTCACGAGCGTTTCCACGAGGCGCACGACCTCGTGATCCGCGCCTGGACGGACGAAGGCCCGTTCGCGTTCGAGGGCAAGCACTATCACTTCGAGTACGTGAACGTCTGGCCGCGTCCGTACCAGAACCCGCACCCGCCGATCTGGTGCCCGTCGCAGGGCTCGCTCGAGACGATCGAGTGGGCGGCGCGGCCGGATCACAAATACACCTATCTGCAGACCTACAGCCCGTTCGAGGCGGTGAAGAAGTTCCTGCATATGTACCGCGACGTCGCGCGCGACCAGTACGGCTACGAGGCGACGGATTCGCAGGTCGGCTGGGCGGCGCCGATCTATGTCGGCGAGACCGACGAGAAGGCTATGGAGGAGGCGCGGCCGCACGCCGAGGCGTTCTTCAACAAGTTCCTGCGGATGACGCCGGAAATGCTGCTGCCGCCGGGCTACCTCTCGCTGCGCTCCTACAAGAACGTCATGAAGCACAAGGGCGGCCTGTCCAAGGTGCGGTCGATGGAGGAGCTGGTCGAGACCGGCATCGTTATCTGCGGCAGCCCGGACACCGTCCGCAATCGGCTGGAATACTGCCAGCGCGAGGCCGGCGTCGGCACGTTCCTCGGCATGTTCCAGATCGCCTCGATGCCGCACGACATGACGGTCGCGAGCATGAAGCGGTTCGCCGAGGAGGTCATGCCCGCCGTCAAGCAGTTCGGCGAACAGGAATCGGTCGCGGCGGAATAGGGGCGGCGTTGGCGGAGAAGCGCGTATGAAAGTCTTCCTGTTCCACCTGATGCCGTATGCCTATATCGATACGGACTACGACAAGGACTACGACAGCTGCTGGGTGACCTATCCCAACAGCAACTTCGATCCCGAAAAGGGCCACGAGCTCTACAACCGCTATCTCGACGAGATCGAATACGCTGAGGAACTCGGCTTCGACGGCGTCTGCGTCAACGAGCATCACCAGAACGCCTACGGGCTGATGCCGTCGCCGGTCGTCATGGCCGCGGCGCTGGCGCGCCAGACCGAACGCGTCAAGATCGCCATCCTCGGCAACGCCTTCGGCATCCGCGACCATCCCATGACGCTCGCCGAAGAGCATGCGATGATCGACTGCATCACCGGCGGCCGGCTGATCAGCGGCATGGTGCGCGGGTTGGGCTGCGAGTATTTCTCGCTCGGCTCCAACCCGGCCTTCAGCCACGAACGCTTCCACGAAGCGCACGATCTCGTCATCCGCGCGTGGACCGAAGAGGGCCCGTTCGCCTTCGAGGGCAAGCACTATCACTTCGAATACGTGAACACGTGGCCGCGCCCCTTCCAGCAGCCGCACCCGCCGATCTGGGTGCCGAGCCAGGGCTCTCAGGAGACCATCGACTGGGCGTCGCACCCGGACCGCAAGTACACCTACCTGCAGACCTATTCGCCGTTCCAGAACGTCATCCGCTTCCACAACGCCTATCGTCAGCGGGCGCACGATTACGGCTACGCGGCGACGTCGGAGCAGCTCGGCTGGGCGGCGCCGATCTATGTCGGCGAAACCGACGCCCAGGCCGTCGACGAGGTCCGCCCGCACGTCGAGACCTTCTTCAACAAGCTGCTGCGCTATCCGCCGGAGATGCTGCTGCCGCCCGGCTACATGTCGGTCTCCTCCTACAAGCGGATCCTCAAGACCAAGTCCAGCCTCGTTTCCACCCATACGGTGGAATCGCTGATCGAACGCGGCGTCATCATCGTCGGCAGCCCCGACACCGTGCGCAAGCGGCTCGAGGAATGCCACGCCGAAGTCGGCCTCGGCTATTTCCTCGGCATGTTCCAGATCGCGACCATGCCCACCGACCTCGCCCGCCGGTCTATGGACCGTTTCGCCCGTGAGGTGATGCCCGCCGCTATGGCGCTTGAAGGCGCTGGCCGCTGGGAACCCGGCAAGGCGTTGGCCGAAACCGCGTCGGCGGGCTGATTCCCCCGGTTTCCGGGCCGCGACGGTCCCGGTACCCCCCATTTCCCCGGTTCCGGCCGCCCTTCCGCGGCCATCACCCGTGCGGTGTCGGAAAACTTTACAAGGATGCAATGGTTAAGCGGCGTATGCATCAATAACCCATTGAAAATGAAGGAATAAATAATCTGGCACGCTTATTGCACTTTAGTGCGGCATCACGGGTCCGTGAGAAACCAGCGACCCGAACGGTCAGAAGAGAAAGTAGTCAGATGGTCAAATTCAGCGTTACCGGAAACCGCCGCAACCTTGTCGGGCTCGCTATTGGCGCCGCCATGCTCGCAATGCCTGCCGCCGCGTCGGCGATCACGATCGACGGCAATCTGTCCGACTGGGGCGTCACCGTTGCCGACAACAACGCCAGCGACTTCTCCAGCCCGCTGACGACCATCGGCCAGACGGCCTACTTCGTCGAGGACCAGAACGACACCGCCGGTTCCGGCGGCTTTCTCGGCCCGAACCACGGCGGCCAGAACTACGACGCCGAATTTCTGGGCGTCGCTCTCGACAACACGATGCTCTACATCTCGATCCTGACCGGTCAGCGGCCCGACAACGGCTTCAGCACCTATTCGCCCGGTGACATTCGACTGAACATCGGCGGTACGGAATACGGTATCGAAGTCGGCGGCGGTGCCGGCGGCGGTGCCGGCGGTACGATCACCGAAGGCGCGGCCGGTACGACCTACAACACCAACTCCAGCGGTTCCACGACGAGCATCGCCGCGACCGACGCGTCGCAGACGGCCGGTTCCGTCTGGGTCGGCGCGACCTGGATCAACGACCCGATCGCGCCTGCGACGCCCGTCCAGATGCAGATCAACGGCTCCTCCAGCCAGGTAGGCACCGCGGACTACATCTACACGCGCAATTCGGTCACCTCGCAGCATGCGATCATCGAGATGGCGCTCGACGTCTCTAACCTGCTGGACGAGGACGGCGAGACCAACATCGGCATCCACTGGAGCCCGTCCTGCGGCAACGACATCGTCACCGCGCTGATGACCGTGACGCACGAAACCGAGATTCCCGAGCCCGGCTCCGCGCTGGTCTGGATGGCGGGCTTCGCCGGTATCGCCGCGGTCCGTTACCGCCGCAAGCGCCGCGCCTGATACGGCAAAGCGACAGAACCGAAAAAACCCGGCGTTTCCGCCGGGTTTTTTTATTCTGGCGTTCGCCGCGATCGTCTAGTGCGAGTTCGGGCTCCGCATGATCTGGCCGCGGTCGACCGTGATGACCGACACCTCGATCACTTTCTGATCGCGCAGCAGCGTGAGATCGACCGGAACGCCCGCCTCGCCGGAGCCCCATAGTTTGCGGTAAAGGCTCGGCAGCGTCCGGACTTCCTCGCCGTTGACCGCGAGCACGACGTCGCCCGGCTCTACGCCGGCGCTGCCGGCCGGGCCGCGGTCCGAGATCGATGTGATCAGCAGGTGGCCCATCGTCTCGACCGTATAGATGCCGAGCCACGGGCGAGGCGGATGATCGGTCTGGCCTTTTTCCAGCAGCGTCTCGAAAATCGGCTTCAGC
>JAYQUR010000182.1:0-6958 GCA_038148075.1 Alphaproteobacteria bacterium
GATCATGAGATGGACGTCGAACGGCTTCTTCGTCGTCTTGCGCAGCGCCTTAACGACGCCGGGACCGATCGTGATGTTCGGAACGAAGTGGCCGTCCATGACGTCGATATGGATGTAGTCGGCGCCGGCGCGCGTAATCGCGCGTACCTCGTCGCCCAGCGACGCGAAGTCTGCGGAAAGAATGGACGGGGCGATTCTGACGGGTTTTTGCACGCCGGTTAGGTATCAGTTTGGTCGAGTCGCGGCAAGCGCGCGGGCGCGGCGCGTTGGGCTTAATCGAGCTCGAACGCGTCCTTGTAGTCGAGCTTCAGGGCCGGATCTTGATCCTCTTTCTTCAGCAGGCAGTCGCCGACGACCAGCACTTCGATATCCGAACCCATGAAACAGCGGAAGGCGTCCTCCGGCGTACATACGATCGGCTCGCCGCGGACGTTGAAGCTGGTGTTGACCAGCACCGGGCACCCGGTCTTTTCCTTGAAGGCGGAGAGCAGCGCGTGATAGCGCGGATTGGTGTCGGCGTGCACCGTCTGGATGCGCGCCGAGTAGTCGACATGGGTGACGGCGGGAATGTCCGATCGCGGCACGTTGAGTTTCTCGATGCCGAACAGCGCCTTTTCGGCCTCGGACATCTGCCGCCGGCGTTTTTCGACGACGTCGGCGACGATCAGCATGTAGGGACTGTCCTTGTCGAGCTCGAACCAGTCGGCGACGTCTTCGCGCAGCACCGACGGCGCGAAGGGCCGGAACGATTCCCGGTATTTCACCCGCAGATTCAGGGTTTTCTGCATCGCCGGCGAGCGCGGATCGCCGAGGATCGAGCGGCCGCCGAGCGCGCGCGGGCCGAATTCCATCCGGCCCTGGAACCACCCGACGGCAAGTCCGTCGGCGAGCGCCGCGGCCGTGCGGTCGATGGTCTCGTCGCTTCCGAGCGCCTCGAACTTCGCGCCGGCCGCCGTCAGGCGCGCCTCGATATCGGCCTGCGTATACTCTGGCCCCAGATAGGATCCCTTCATCGCATCGGCCGAGGCGGAGAACGATTTCCTCGGTCACGTCCTGAATCGACGCGGCGAGGTCCATCTCGCGCTGGGTCAGCAGAGTCTCCGGGTCGCGCGCCGGCGCGCCGAACAGATCGGCGAACCTGTCGTTCGTCATCGTCAGGCCGGTGCAATAGTCGAAATAGTCGAGATCGAGCCGGAACGTGCCGTCGTCCTTAAGGTCGATCAGATTGTCGAGGATCGTCTCGCGGTATTTCGGCTCGCCGTACGGCGCGAGCCCCATCACCTTGTACTCGCCCGAATTGACGCGGAAGCCGGTGTAGTAGGTGAAGGCCGAGTACAGCAGACCCAGCGAGTGGGGAAAGTGAATCTCGCGCGCCATCTCGACCTTGTTGCCGATGCCGAAGCCGAGCGATGTCGTCACCCATTCGCCGACGCCGTCCATCGTCAGGATTGCGGCGCTTTCGAACGGCGACGGATAGAACGCGCTCGCCGCATGGCTTTGATGGTGCTCGGAGAAGAGCAGCTTGCTTTCCCAGTCGAAGTCGGGCGCAAGGCGCTTCAGTTCCTTGATCAGCAGGCTTTTCTGGAACAGCTTTTCCTTCAGCAAGACCGGAATCGCCATCGAGAACGACTTGAAGCCCCGCGGCGCGAACGCGACGTAGGTTTCGAGCAGGCGCTCGAACTTCAGGAACGGCTTGTCGTAGAACGCCACCTTGTCGATGGCGTCGGGCGTCGTTCCTGCGGCTTCGAGGCAATAGCCGATCGCGTTGTCCGGAAAATCGGAATCGTGCTTGCTGCGCGTGAAACGCTCTTCCTGCGCCGCGGCCACGATCTCGCCGTCGCGGACGAGCGCCGCGGCGCTGTCGTGGTAGAAGGCCGATATTCCCAGGATCTGCATCCGCGCGGCCTCAGAAGATCGTGTAGATGAACGGTGCGACCGCCGATCCCTGCGTCAGGACGATCAGCCCGCCGAAGATGACCATCATCACCAGTATCGGAAGAAGCCAGAACTTCTTGCGGGCCCGCAGGAACTGCCAGAGCTCTTTTAAAAACGACATGCTATCTCCCAACCACTCTCAAAATTGTTGCGTCATCGTTTCCGGCGGCGGGCCTAGCGGCGTGCGATCGATCCAGTAGATCTTTGCGTCCCTGTCGAACTTGAGGCGCAGCGGATCCTTGCCGAGCAGCCGGAAGATCAGCGCCGTCGGCGTGACCGTCAGGAAGAAGATGAGCCCCATAACGACGGGGTTCATTATACGGTGCAGGAGAAGACCGAATCGCATCCAGAGCCGGTTGGCCGACGCGAGGATTTTCGGACACGCCAACGACACGACCAGCAGCACGGCGGCGACGGCCGCCGCCTACAAGCGCACGCCGTTCGCCCCGAACGCCCAGGCCAAAGCGAGATCAGCGCGAAGACGACGGTGAAGACCAGTCCGAACGCCCTGTCGGAAGACCCCTTGATGTCCTCGCGCCGATCAAACGTTTCGTGGGTGTTGGTCGCCATGCTGTCTTTCCTGCCGTCCGTTGTCGCCCTTAGCCGCGGTCGCGGCGCCTGAGCCGGGCGATATAGAATCCGTCGGCTCCGCCGGCGATCGACGATTGGGGCAGCGTCACCAGGTCGCCGTCTGCCGTAACGCACCGATCGAAGGCCGACGCTTCGCCGGAGCGAATCGGCTCACGCTGGAATATATCGTGCCTGACCAGGAAATCGTCAACGCGTTCGATCCCCTCCTCGGGCTGCAGCGAGCAGACGCTGTATACCAGAACGCCGCCCGGCGCGACGAACTCCGCCATTCTGGACAGAAGCTTCTTCTGCAAGTCGGCCTGCCGCAGGACGTCGCCGGGGCGTTTCAGATGCGGGATGTCCGGGTGGCGGCGCATCGTCCCTGTGGCGGTGCAGGGGGCATCGAGCAGGACGCCGTCGAACGGGGCGGGCGGGCTCCATTCGGTGAGATCCGCCTCGACCGTCGCTACCCGGAGCCCCAGCCGGGTCATGTTTTCCTTGAGCGTTCCGAGACGGTCGGCGGAGACGTCGATGGCGGTGACGTCGAACCCGGTGGCGGCGAGCTGCGCCGTCTTGCCGCCTGGCGCCGCGCAGAGATCGGCGACGCGGCCCGCGTCCTCCTGCCCCGCCAGCGCCGAGACGAGGAGCCTCGCCGGCAACGCGGCGGCCGCGTCCTGGACCCACCAAGCACCCTGCGCGAAGCCATCGAGTGCCGTGATGTCACCGGCCCGTTCCAGCCGCACCGTTTCGTCCGAAATCACCGTCCCGCCCAGCGTCTCCGCCCAGCGCGCGGCATCGGCCTTGACGGTGATGTCCGTCGGCGGCGCCTCGAGATACTGCGCGACGAGCGCTTCCGTCGTTTCCGCGCCGTAGTGCGCAACCCAGCTTTGCGAGAGCCACTCGGGCATGTTCAGCGAAACCGGATAGCGGTCGTCGACGGACGCGCGGTCGATCTGCGAGATGCGTCTCAGGATGGCATTGACCACGCCGCGGAACCGATCCGGTCCCCGGCGCGCCGCCAGCGTCACCGACGTGTCGACGGCGGCGTGCGTCTGCGTGTCGAGAAACAGCAGTTGGCAGGCGCCGAGCCGCAGCGCGTTGCGCGCCGCCGCAGCCGACCGGGGCAGCGGGCGGTCGAGCAGTCCGTCGACGATCGCATCGATCTGTCCGAGACGCCGCAAGGACGTGGCCACGAGATTGCGGGCGAACGCACGGTCGCGGTCGCCCAGTCGGGCAAACCGGCGGTCCGTCTGCAGAACGTCGTCGAGCGGTCGACGACGGTCGAGAACCTCGTGCAGGATGGTGTGGGCGCGCTCGCGCGGCGCGAGCCCGGTGGCGGGAGACGACATGGACGGAAAATATCCGATCGGGGCCGAAAGGCCACCGGAATGTGGGGCGCTGTTAAAACGCGGCGCCGCCTTTAACCCCAGGGGCCGCGGCGGACGGCGCCGGCCAGCTCGCGCAGGCGGCGAACGCGGTTCTCCATCGCAGGGTGGGTCGAAAACAGATTGTCGACCGAGTGCGCGTGCAGCGGATTGACGATGAACATGTGCGCGGTCGCCGGATTGGCCTCTGCGGCGTTGTTGTCGATTTGCGCCGCCCCCCGGTGAAGCTTCTCCAGCGCCGAGGCGAGCCACATCGGATGGCCGCAGATCTCGGCACCGTCCCGGTCCGCCGAGTATTCCCGCGTCCGCGAGATCGCCATCTGGACCAGCATCGCCGCAACGGGGGCGAGGACCATGACGAGAATTGTACCGACGAGGCCGAGCGGGTTGTTTCGGTTGCCGCCGAAGAACATCGCGAAGGTGGCGAGCATCGAGATCGCGCCCGCGAAGGTGGCCGTCACCGTCATGATCAGGGTGTCGCGGTTCCTGATATGGGCGAGTTCGTGCGCCATCACGCCGGCGATCTCCTCGCTCGACAGCGAGCGCAGCAGGCCTGTGGTCGCGGCGACCGCCGCGTTCTCCGGGTTGCGGCCGGTGGCGAAGGCGTTGGGCTGGTCGTTTTCGATGATGTAGACCCGCGGCATCGGCAATCCGGCACGGGCGGCGAGCTGCTCGACCGTGCCGTAGAGCGACGGCGCACTGCGCGCATCGACCTCGCGCGCACCGTACATCGACAGCACCATGCGGTCGGAATTCCAGTAGGCGAAGGCGTTCATCGCCACCGCGACGCATAGCGCGATCAGCATGCCTGTCGGCCCGCCGAGCATGTAGCCGATGCCGACGAACAGCGCGGTCATGCCGGCAAGCAGGATGGCGGTCTTTAGGTAGTTCATCGATCGTCCCGAAGGGGTTTTGCCGGATGGATATGGGGATGCAGCGGGGGCGATCAAGGCCCGTCCGTGTGCGCCGTCGATTGCCATGCGCACCGGATTCGCGGTATCTGCCGTCTATGTCTGACGGTCGCGTCATCGTCCGGAATTTCGTGTCGCTGTCGGCGGGCCAGGCGATCGGCTTTGCCTTCGGGCTCGCGACCACGATCCTGCTGGCGCGCACCCTCGGCCCGGAAACCTTCGGCATCCTCGGGTTCGGCCAGGCGTTGGTCGCCTTCGCGGGAATCGCGATCGTTCTCGGCACGGATACCTACGGCGCGCGGGAGATCGCCCGGAACTTCGGGCGGGCCGGGACGCTCATCGGCGAGATCCTCGGTTTCCGTACCGTTGTTGCCGCCGTCGCGATCCCGGCGGTAATCGGCATCGCGGCACTCCTCGGCGCGTCGGGGACCCGTCTCGAGGTCCTCACGATACAGGCCGTCGGCCTCGTCGCCACCGTCATGACCATCGACTTCGCATTTCAGGGAATCCAGCGCATGGGCCCGATTGCGGTGCGGCAGTCGGTTGCCTCGGGCCTCGTTTTCGCCGGCGCGTCGCTTCTGGTCGCCGGTCCCGGCGACGTGCGGATCGCGGCGATTCTGCCGTTCGCCGCCGTCGGCCTCACGTCCATTTGGCTGCTGTTCCGGTTCCAGCGGACGATCGCCCCCATTCGGGTGCGTTTCTCACCCGGCGTCTGGCGCGGCTGGATCGGGGTCGTCCTGCCGATCGGCCTTGGCGGCCTCAGCGTTACCGTCTTCCAGCAGGTCGACATCGCGATGCTGGGGTTTCTCGTGCCCGAGGCCGAGGTCGGCCGCTACGTCGCCCTCGTCCGGCTCTACATCATCGTCACCACCGTCGGCAACCTGCTGGCAGCCGTCTACGCACCCGTGCTGGCGCCGCTCGCCGGCAGCGATGCCGAGGCGCGGCGCGCGGCGTACCGGCCGTTCGCCGGGGCGGTCCTGGTCATGGGCGGCCCTGCGGCGGCGGCGATGACGGCGTTCCCGAACGACGTCGTCGCGCTGTTCTTCGGCGCGGCCTACGCCGTCGATCCGGCCGTCGTCGTCATCGTGATGTTGTCGGCGCTTCTGTTCGTCGCGGTCAGCGCGACGAGCGTTGCGCTGGTTGCCTGGGACGACCAGCTCTTTCACTCGAAGGCGCTCGGCGGGTCCGCAGTCCTCAACGTGGCACTCAATGCCGCTCTCATTCCGGCGTTCGGCCTGCGCGGCGCGGCAATCGCGACGCTGATCAGCGCAGCGGCGCTGCTGGCGGCGGAGACGGTGCGGCTGGTCCGCGCTCACGGCGTCGGCGAGATCGCCCGTCCCGCGAAAACCGCAATTCTGCTGGCCGTCGTGTTCGGCGCGGCGTATTACCTGCGCCAGGTCCTGCTTCCGCCCGGGGCGGTTCCGGCCCTCGTGGTCGGTGCGTTCGGTGGCGGCGGGGTCGCGGTGTTCTTCGCTGCTGCTGCTGCTGCCCGGCTGATTGATATCCGCCGGCTGGCATCGCTTCTCCGGCACCGCTGATCGCGACGGATCGATAGAGACAAGACGAGCGAGGCGCATGGATGTCCGGCCCCGATACGACCCCGACCGAAGAAGAAACCGACGACGCGCCCGCCGACGCCACGACGGAAGCGCAGACGGCGACGGACGCGGAAGCTTCCGGCGACGGCGAGGCGGCCGGCACGTCCGATGCGTCCGGGAAGGAGATCGGCGGCCGCGGCGGCCCCGATCCGACGCGCTACGGCGACTGGGAAATCAATGGCCGCTGCGTCGATTTCTAGGGCTGCTGCCGGCTCCGACGCTAGGTATTGGGGTTGCCACCCCGGGATACTCAAGCGAATCGGTTAGTGGACTGATTCCACAAGGAATCGGGCTCATGAAACGGCCGTATATTCGCCTTTTGTACTTGTTTGGTTGTTGATTTGTTCCGGATTTTTCCGGTTTTCGTTAATAATTGACCGCAAAAAGGGCGGGCCGTCCGAAACGGCCCGCCCCTCGGTTTTTCGCATGCCGGACAGCGGTTCTGGCGGTTGTCCACCAGGTCGTCGACCACGGCCGGGTCTGCAAGCGTCGTGGTGTCGCCGAGCTGGTCGTGCTCGTTGGCGGCGATCTTGCGCAGGATACGGCGCATGATCTTGCC
>JAYQUR010000183.1:0-6907 GCA_038148075.1 Alphaproteobacteria bacterium
GCCTCCAGCGGCCGATGCAGCAGCGCAAGCGGCGGGACGGCTCCGACGCGCCGACGCTTGCCCAGCCGCACCTGGCGAAGGACCGCGTACGTTACGTCGGCGACTATGTCGCCTTCGTGATCGCCGACACGGTCGCGCAGGCCAAGGATGCGGCCGAGATGATCGCGGTCGACTACGAGGAGCTGCCCGCCGTGGTCGATACCGCGATGGCGGTCGAGCCCGGCGCTCCGCAGATCTGGGACGAGGCGCCCGGCAACGAGTTCTTCGTGCACCAGGCCGGCGACAAGACGGCGACCGACGCGGCCTTCGAAAAGGCCGACCACGTGATCAGCCACCGCATGGTGATCAACCGCATCACCACCAATTCGATGGAGCCGCGCGGCTGCCTGGCGGAGTACGATACGCGCGACGACCGCTATATCGTCCGCTGCACCGTGCAGGCGCCGCACCGCATCCGTGCCATCCTCGCCAACCAGGTCTTCAAGCTGCCGGAGAACCGGATCCGCGTGATCAGCGACAACATGGGCGGCGGTTTCGGCATGAAGGGCGGCTGCTATCCCGAATACATCCTGTCGATGGTCGCCTCGAAGATGCTGAGGAAACCCGTGAAGTGGATCAGCGAACGCTCCGAGGGCCTGCTGTCCGACGAACAGGCGCGCGACAACGTCACCGAGGCTGCCCTCGCGCTCGACAAGAACGGCAGGTTTCTCGGGCTCAGGGTAAAGACGATCGCTGCCTCGGGCGCCTATTACAATTCGGAGCGCGCGGCCGGACCCGCGACCGGCAACATCGGCGTGCTCGCCGGCACCTATACGACGCCCGCGATCCACGTCGATGTCACCGGCGTTGCCACCAACACGATGCTGACGGCCCATTACCGGGGCGCCGGGCGGCCCGAGGCCGCCTACGTGATCGAGACGCTGGTCGATCTGGCGGCGCGCGAACTCAGGATGGACCCCGCGGACCTGCGCCGGATGAACACGATTCCCGTCGATGCGATGCCGTTCAAGACGGCGCTGGTCTATACCTACGACTGCGGCGACTTCGGGAAGAATCTCGACGAGTGCATGAAGATTGCCGATTACGCCGGCTTTCCGACGCGGCGCGAGGACGCGAAAGCGCGCGGCATGCTTCGCGGAATCGGTATCTCCAACACCATCGAGGCGTCGAACGCCGGCATGATCGAGACCGCCGAAATCCGTTTCGATGCGACCGGAACGCTGACGTTGTTCATGGGTACCCACGACCACGGCCAGGGCCACGGCACGACATTCAAGCAGATGCTGTCCGGAATGCTGGGCATGGATACCGACGACATGCGGTTCGTTTACGGCGATACCGATCTCGTGCAGTCGGGCACCGGCACGTTCGGATCGCGCTCGGCGGCCTGCGGCGGAACGGCGGTGAAGATGGCGGCCGACAAGATCGTCGAGCGCGGCAGGAAGATCGCCGCGCATCTGCTGGAGGCGGCGGAGACCGACATCGAGTTCGCCGACGGCGCGTTCTCGGTGGCGGGCACGGACCGGACGATCTCCATGTCCGACGTCGCCAGGGCGGCATTCCAGCCCGCCCGGCTCGGCGGCGACCTCGAGCCCGGCCTCTACGAGACCGCGACCTACAACGGCGGCATCTATACCTTCCCCAACGGCTGTCATATCGCGGAGATCGAGATCGACCCGGCGACCGGCGTGACCGAGATCGTGCGCTACAGCGTCGTCGACGACGTCGGCACGATCATCAACCCGCTGCTGGTCAAGGGACAGATCCATGGCGGCATCGCCCAGGGCGTCGGCCAGGCGCTGATGGAGGACATCGTCGTCGATCCGGACTCGGGGCAGGTGATGACGGGCTCGTTCCTGGACTACTGCATGCCGCGCGCCGACGATCTGTGTTCCTACGAGATCGGCTCCAACGTCGTGCCGACGCCGACCAACCCGCTCGGCGTCAAGGGCGCGGGCGAAGCCGGAACCGTCGGCTCGCTGCCCGCGATCATGAATGCGGTCAACGACGCGCTGGCGCAGGTCGGCGCCGGATACGTCCAGATGCCGGCGACGGCGCAGAAGGTCTGGGCGGCGATCGAGGCGGCTCGGAAAGACGCAGCCGCCTGACGTTGCTTCCGTACGCTAGGCCGGACGGAACGTCCCGGGCGCGGTGGTCGAGCTGGCGAAGGCCGCGTAGGCTACGGGAGGGTTCGGGGTGCCTTCCCGGCGTTACCTCAACCCGTCTTCGCCATACGCCGGGCTTGGTTCAGCGCATCGCGCAAGTTGGTGTATCGATACTCGCCCAAGCGGAAATATTCGGTCCGGACCCGTTCGATACCGAAACGTTCCATCTCGCCTTCTTCGGTCATTCCCGTTGCGGGGGTTTCTGCCGCGTCTGCACCGGTCTTTCCGGCGGTTTTGTCATCGGTCATGGTGGTTCTTCTTTCGTCAGGTTTAGCCGTTTCGACGATCGGAGGATTCCGTCTGGACTGCCGCGTCCTGTCGCGGTCGCGCGCGAGCGCTGCGTCGAGCGACTGAGGAGCGACAGCAAGCGTCCGCAGCCGGCCGGGATGCGGGGCTTCGCCTCTGAGGTGGATTACGGTGAGAATGCGACGGAACGCCGGAAACGACACGCTTTCGAGGCGCTCTTCGTCAGTCTCGACTATGTAGTCGCCGGACGGAAGTTCTTCGTCAAGTTCTTCTAGCTCGAAGGGCTCCCAGAACGTCACGGTTCTAGCGGTCGTACGCGATGCCATTTGATCGTTCCTCGGTGGCCTGGTGTGCCCGGTGGTGGTGGAGGGAAGGCATGCCCCCCTCCGCGCCGATCGTTACTTCGGGTCGTTCACGGCCGGCTTCGGATCCGGTGCAGTTGCCGGCGGCCGCTCGGGCTGTTTTGTCGGTTGGGCGGTTGCGGGTGCATTCGGGGGGGGGTCTCGTCGCCGGCACTCTTCGCTGGCGCGCTCTTTTCGGGAGAGGAGAGTTTATTATTGGACATTATAAAAACCTTTATTATTATTGAAGGATTAAATTATTCGTCATTTCTTATATGATTAAATATTTAAAAAAATCAACGATATAATATTATTTATACAAAAATAAATATATTTTTATTTGAAACGACAATACGAATGAGGGAGCACCGAGGCCGAGCCGGCTCCGGTCCGTATCCCGCTCCCTGTGATCCACCGACATATTCGTGTCGGCTTCAGACGGGAAAATGCAGCACTCGACGGGCTGCAGTCGTTAGACGTTGCGGCCGCCTACAGCAGCAGCTTGTTGTGGGCGTCGAGCGCCGCGACCTTGTAGCACTCGGCCAGCGTCGGGTAGTTGAAGACGGTCTCGAGGAAATAGTCGAGCCCGCCGCCCAGCGCGTAGACGCATTGGCCGATATGGATCAGTTCGGTCGCGCCGGTGCCGATGGCGTGGACGCCGAGCAGGCGGCGGTCCTCGCGGTGGAAGTTCATCTTCAGGAAGCCGGTGTTGTCGCCGAGAATGTGACCGCGGGCGATCTCGCGGAAGCGCGCGACGCCGGTCTCGTAGGGGATCTTCTTTTCGGTCAGCTCGTGCTCCGACGCGCCGACCATCGAGACTTCGGGCACCGAATAGACGCCGATCGGGAAATGCTCCGACATCGGCTTCGCATTGACGCTGAAGGCGGCGCAGGCGGCGAGCCGGCCCTGCTCGGACGAGGTCGCGGCGAGGCTCGGATAGCCGATGACGTCGCCGGCGGCGTAAATGTGGGACACCTCGGTGCGGAAATTCTCGTCGACCGTCAGCCGGCCGCGCTCGTCGGCGGCGAGGCCCGCGGCGTCCAGCCCGAGACTGTCGGTCGCGCCGACCCGGCCGGCGCAAACGATGGCAAGGTCGGCGGCGAGCCGCTTGCCGGATTCGAGGGCGACGACGACGACGCTGCGGCCGTTCCTTCGGACCTCGACCGATTCCACGTTTTCGCCGAGGCGGAACAGAACGCCGCGGTCGCGCATCTGGTGCACAAGCTCGTCCACGATCTCGCGGTCGAGAAATTCGAGCGGCCAGTCGCGGCCGTCGACGACGGTGACCGTGACGCCGAGCACGGCCAGCATCGAGGCGTACTCGATGCCGATCACGCCGCAGCCGACGACGACGACGCTGCGGGGTATCTCGTCGAGGTCGAAGATCTGGTCGCTGGTGATGACGAACTGCCCGTCGACAACGAAATCGCGCGGCGGCGAGGGGCGCGTGCCGACGGCGACGAGGAAGTTGTCGGAAGTGATGCTCTTCCGGCCTTCCAGCGCATCGATCCGAAGGGTGTGCGGATCGGTGAATTGCGCGGTGCCTTCGAGAACGTCGATGCCGTTGCGCGACAGCTGGTCGTCCTGGACGTCGATCTCGCGGCCGACGATATGGCCGACGCGCCCGAACAGGACTTCCGCGCTCGGCCGCGTGCGACGGCTCACGCCGGTGCCGCGCCGCTCGGTGACGCCGCTCGACAGGCCGTTGGAAATATTGGCGTAGGACAGGACCGCTTCGCGGAAGGTTTTCGATGGAATCGTGCCGGTATGAAGGCAGATTCCGCCGACAAACCGCTGTTTCTAGATGATCGCGACCTTCTTACCGAGTTTTGCGGCCTGTACCGCGCCGCGCTGGCCGGCAGGGCCGCTGCCGATGCATATGAGGTCGTAGTCGAAAGCCATCGAAGTCACGCTATTCCTGAAAGACGGGTTTTCAGGGATTAACCATAGCGGCCGAATAACAACGTAGTATTAACGCCCCGGCGGGCCGTTTCCGGCCAAACCGGAAGACCCCGATTTGTCACAGGTTCAAATCGCAGAGTTTCCTATCGTCGGCGCGAAGTCGTTAACGTCGATGGAGAAACGCGATGTCCGTCCGTTCGAAGATGGCAGTGCCGCTCGTTCTGGGAGCTTTTCTGGCTCTCGGCGGGTGCGAAAACCTGAACGATACGCAACAACGGACCCTGAGCGGCGGCGCCATAGGCGCGGGCGTCGGGGCCGTTGCCACGCTGTTAACGGGCGGCTGCGTCTCATGCGGCGCCGTCGTCGGCGGCGCGATCGGCGCCGGGGCCGGTTACGTGTCCAAGAAGATGGAAGAGAGCGACTAGCGCGCCGGACGACCCGTTCGCAGGCCGGGCGCGCAAAGACGTACTGTCTAGGTCTGGGGCGGCGCTACCGGGGTTGCGTTAGCCGTCTCCGCCGTGCTCCATCAGGCCTGCCGCCTTGATGTTCGCGGCGCCGCCCATCGTCCAGCGGCGGATGACGGTCTCCGCGTAGAGATCCGCCTTTGTACAGGGGTCGTCGGCGACGAACGTCTCGACCGTCGCGCAGTCGGGCGCTTCCAGCAGGAAGATGCGTCCCGCCCAGTTCCCGTCGTCGTCGAGTAGCGAGCCGCGGCAGACGACGTGGGCGTCGAACGCCGCGCAGTGCGCCTCGTGGGCCAGGTCGACCTCGGCGGGCGGCTTCGCGCCCGGCGCAGCCGCCGGGCAGTGGACGAAGAAACGCGGCGAGTCCTGGTTGCCCTCGAACTCGAACTGGGTGCGGCCGAGCTCGTGGCGGTATTTCGTCAGCACCACGTCCGAAAAGACGCCTTCCTTGGCGAACGGCTCGTCGAAGGCGAAGTGGCGGGCTTCCGCGTCGTCCTCGAGTTCGACCACGTGGATCGAGCCGAGAACCTGCGAAGGATCCTCGTCGTCGAGAACCGGGCCGCGGGCGAGCAGGCGTTCCTCGAACCGGTCGAGGAACGCCCAATGGGCTTCGCGGTGCGCGACCCGGTCGGCCATCGCGTCCGGCCGGTCGACGCCCCAGGCGAAGTACTGCATCGCCGTGCGTCGGCCCGCTTACTCGAACGTGCCGTCGACGAGGACGAACATCATGTAGCAGTCCTCGTCCGACCGGTTCGACCAGGCGTGGTTGGTGCCGCGCTGGACGCAGGTGTCGCCCGGCTTCATCAGCACTTCGGAATCGTCGAGGACGAGATAGATCTCGCCCGAGACGCACATCGCGAAGTCGATGGTCTCGGTCTTGTGCATCAGCGGATGCGGCGGCTCGCCCTGGTCGGATGCGCCCTCGGCGCCGATCGAGGCGAAGCTCGCCTTGGCGGCTTCCTTGTCGACGTTGCCGATCCAGTCCTTCTCCGGCGGAAACTTGATCACGCGGAACACCGAGCCGTTCTTGGGCGGCAGCAGGCCGATCTGGCGGTCCTTGACGGTCTCCTCGTCGCCGAGCGGCTTGCAGGGCGCTTCGTCGAGAACCCACATGTTGTTGATCTCGACGCCCGGCCGGTTGTCGGGGCGGAGGATGTTGGGGGATTCGCCGTCGGCGATGACGATGGCCTTGCCGTTTTCGTCGTGGCCGGTGACGATTCTTCTGACGCCCATGTTCTAGAGTCTCCCTTCGATGACGTAATCCAGTATGCGCACCACCTGTTCCGGCGTCTGCGCGACCGCCAGCGCGGCGGCGTCCACTTCCTTGAGAGCGTGCGTATGGCCCTCGTCGTGCAGCGTGATCATCGGCTTGCCCAACGCGGCGGCGTAGCCGGCGTCGAACGCGGCGTTCCATTGCTTGTATTGTTCGCCGAAGCGGACGACGACGATATCGGAGTCGGCGATCAGGGTGCGCGTGCGGATGGCGTTCATCTGCGCGCCCTTGTGATCCTTCCAGAAATCGTTGCCTTCGGCCCCGAGGATTTCGACGCCGCAATCGTCCGACGAGTCGTGATCGGTGACCGGGCCGTGGAACTGCACCGGCAGGCCGGCCTTGTCGACGCCGTCCCGGATGCGTTCGCGCCAGTCGGTGTGAATCTCGCCCGACAGATAGACGGACCAGTTCTTGCTAGCCATAGAAGCTCTCCTCTTCTTCTGACGGCGCCGGCCCGCTCCCCCTCCCGACCACCCATCGCCAGTATCCTGTGGGTGGTCGGGAGGGGGAGCGGGC
>JAYQUR010000184.1:0-6882 GCA_038148075.1 Alphaproteobacteria bacterium
ATCTGTCCAATTTCGTCGATGTCCCCGCCGGCATGGTCGCCGCCGGCGCCGAGCTGGTCGATGTAAGCCTGCCGCATACGAAATACGCACTGCCGACCTATTACATCATTGCGCCGGCCGAGGCCTCGTCCAATCTCGCGCGCTACGACGGGGTACGCTACGGCCTTCGCGTCGATGCAGACGACCTGACAGAGCAATACGAGAAAACCCGCGGCGAAGGGTTCGGGGCCGAGGTGCGCCGCCGCATCCTGATCGGCACCTACGTGCTGTCGGCGGGCTACTACGACGCCTACTACAAGAAGGCGCAGCGGGTGCGCGGCCTGATCGCGAAGGATTTTTCGGATGCGTGGGACAGGTGCGACGTCATGCTGACGCCGACGACGCCCGGCGCCGCCTTCGCGATGGGCGAGAAGTCTGACGATCCGATCGCGATGTACCTGAACGACGTGCTCACCGTACCCGCGTCGCTCGCCGGCTTGCCGGCAATCTCGTTGCCGGTCGGCCTGTCGGGCGAGGGGCTGCCGCTCGGCCTCCACCTGATCGGACGGCCGTTCGACGAGGAGACCGTCTTGCGTGCCGCCCAGACGCTGGAAGACGCTGCCGGGTTCGACGCCCGCCCGCGGCGGGGCTGACCGTGACGCGCGATGCAGAACGTCTGGTACATACTCATTCACGTCAGTCTCGGGCTGATCGGCTGGAAGGTTTTTACCTTCACCAATATCGGCGTGCTGACCGCGATGGCAGCATGCGCCGGCGTGCAGGCCTGGCCGATGTACGAGCTGTACCGGATCACCTGGCCGCGGTTCGAGGAAATGCGCTCGCGCCAGACCGGCGAGGAAGCGCGCCGTCGCGAGACGCGGGGCTATCTGATCCGGATGGGCAGGCTCTACTTCTTCCGGACCTGCGCGTACACGATCCTGACGATATTCGTCGCCTGGCTGATGCGAACCGGATGACGGGAGAAAATTCATGAGTCTCATCGAGGGACGCACCGGCGACTGGGAAATCGTGATCGGCATGGAAGTCCACGCCCAGGTCACGTCGAAGTCGAAGCTGTTCTCCGGCGCTTCGACAGAGTTCGGCGCCGCGCCCAATACGCAGGTCTCGCTGGTCGACGCGGCGATGCCCGGCATGCTGCCGGTGATCAACGAGCGCGCGATCGAGCAGGCGGTGCGCACGGGGCTCGGGCTGAATGCGAAGATCAATCTCGTTTCGGTGTTCGACCGGAAGAACTACTTCTATCCCGACCTGCCGCAGGGTTATCAGATATCGCAGTATCTCGATCCCATCGTCGGCGAGGGCGAGATCGAGGTCGACCTGGAAGACGGCACGACGCGGACCATCGGCATCACGCGGCTTCATCTTGAACAGGACGCGGGAAAGTCGGTGCACGACCAGGATCCGCGCAAGAGCCTGATCGATCTCAACCGGTCCGGCGTCGCACTGATGGAAATCGTCTCCGAGCCTGACATGCGGACGGCGGAAGAGGCCGGCGCCTATCTCGCCAAGATGCGTTCGATCCTCCGCTATCTCGGCACCTGCGATGGCAACATGCAGGAAGGCTCGATGCGTGCCGACGTGAACGTGTCTGTGCGGAAGCCGGGCGGCGACCTCGGGACGCGCTGCGAGATCAAGAACGTGAATTCCATCCGCTTCGTCCGCCAGGCCATCGAATACGAAGCACGGCGGCAGATCGAGATCATCGAGGACGGCGGCGAGATCGACCAGGAAACGCGTCTTTTCGATCCGGATCGCGGCGAGACGCGCTCGATGCGCTCCAAGGAAGAGGCGCATGACTATCGCTACTTCCCCGATCCCGACCTGCTGCCGCTCGAACTGGAGCAGGGCTGGGTGGACGCGATCCGGGAGTCGCTGCCGGAACTGCCGGATGAGAAGAAGCGCCGCTTTATGTCGGACTACGGGCTCAGGGTCATCGATGCGGGCACGCTGGTTGCCGAGCGCGAGACGGCGGAATTTTTCGAGGCCGTGGCGGCCGGACGGGACGCCAAGGTTGCCGCCAACTGGGTGACGGGCGAGCTGTTCGGCGCGCTCAACCGCACAGGCACGGATATCGCCGCCTCGCCGGTTTCCGCCGCCCATCTCGGGAGGCTCGTCGATCTGATCGGCGACGGCACGGTTTCCAACCGGCTCGCCAAGGATGTCTTCGAGATCATGTTCGAGACCGGCGACGATCCCGAGAAGATCGTCGAGGAACGCGGCATGAAGCAGGTTTCCGACACCGGCGCCATCGAGGCGGCGGTGGACGAGGCCATCGCCAACGGCGCCGCCCAGGTCGAGCAGTACAAGGCCGGCAACGAGAAGGTGCTCGGCTGGTTCGTCGGCCAGGTCATGAAGGCGACCCAGGGCAAGGCAAACCCGCAGGCGGTCAACGAGATACTGCGGAAGAAGCTCGCGGAATAGGGCTTGCGGGGAGCAGGGCGTTTGATCGACCTCTACACCTACCGCACGTCGAACGGCCGCAAGGTCTCGATCATGCTGGAAGAGTGCGGGTTCCCCTACGAGACGCACATCGTCGACATTACGGCGGGCGAGCAGGACGTAGCCGCGTTTCGCGCCATCAATCCGAACGGCCGCATTCCTGCCATCGTCGATCGCGACGGTCCGGACGGTCGGCCCTTCGCACTGTTCGAATCCGGCTCGATCCTTCTCTATCTCGCCGACAAGTGCGGAATGTTCGTCCCGCCGGTCGACGACGTCCGCCGCCGCTACGTCGCGATCCAGTGGCTGATGTGGCAGATGGGCGGGGTCGGACCGATATTCGGCCAGGCGTTCCATTTCCTGCACCAGCATCCCGACGACGCGCCGGCAGACGCCGTCGCCTACGGACAGAAACGCTATGGCGGCGAGCTAAGGCGACTGTGCGGGGTGATGGACAGGCGTCTCGCCGACGCGCGATACCTGGCCGGCGACGAGTACACGATCGCCGACATGGCGACCTTTCCGTGGGTCGCGTTGCACAAGTGGTTCGACGTCGATCTTGCGGAGACGCCTGCGCTACGACGGTGGTACGACGAAATTCGGCAACGGCCTGCTGTTCGCCGCGGCATGGACGTGCCGACGCGGGCCGAGATGGAAGAGCACGCGCGCCGCGACGGTTAGCCGTAAACGTTCGAAGAAAGGGATCGGAGGGCGATCGGCCGGGACGGTCCCGGCGGCGATCCGTTCGCGCTGTTCAAGCCCGGCACGATTCCGGTGCGGGGGATCGATGCGCGGCCGGCGGCGGCGAGGGCGAAACGAACCGGCCTCGCCGGGGCAGCCTGACGGCGCGGGGTAGGGCCTTCGGGGCGGCGCGCCATCGTAACGGCGGCGCGCGCCGGCGGCTCAGTGGGCGTGGACGGCTTCCGGCCGTACCTTGCCCGCGGCGGCGACGGACATGAGCCCGCGCAACTCGCGCCGGCAATTTTCCAGCTGGGCGAGTTCGCGCTGGTCTTCGCGGTCGCTGACCTGCATGTAGCTGAGCTTGACCTCGACGAGGTCGAGAAGGGTTTCGACGGTTCTTTTTGAAATCGGCATAACTCAACTTCCGATATCGGTTGCACCAAACCCGACGAGTTTCCGGCGCTCGTGCTTAAAATTCCGTGAACGCGGCCCGGCGCTTTCCGCCGTCCGGCACCTTTCTATCGTTAACCGATCGTCAACGGCGCGGGCCTATGATGTCGACTTCCGCCGTCCGGTTTCGCGAAAGGACAGAAATCATGGCGACCGTGAATATCCAGGGACTCGCTCCCGACTACGACAGCGCCGTCGGCGTTCTGGAAGTCAACCGCCGCCTGAGCGACAAGGTGTTGGCCGCGTTCAACCATGCCTACGCTGCCGGCGAGGCCGACGTAGCCAAGCAGCTTCGCAATGTCCTGAAGCTTGCCGAGTCGAAGCGGGTAAGCGGCGACAAGCGGATTACATACAGCGCGCTGGAACATGCGGACCTCTGGGTCGGCTTCGTCGACGCGCGCGAGACCTACAAGAGGCTGGTCGACGACAAGAAGGCCAGGGCGGCCGATCTCGAGGCCGCGATGGCGACGATGAAGGACGCCTACCGGGCCTGGTCCGACCTGTGATCCCGATGCCGGTGCCTGCGGGATAACGCCAGGCCACCGGTCTCTATCTCTTTCCCCTCCCCGCGCGAAAGCGCTAGGATCGTTGCGAGGCAACGCGCCGGCCGCCGAAACGGGCGGCGGCTGAAGAGAGGATTCCGATGCAGAACTATCTAGATGGCGGCGAAGCCATTCTCGAGGCCTTTCGCAGGCTCGACATCGACTACGTCATGGCGTCGCCCGGCTCCGAATGGGGCGCGGTGTGGGAGGCGTTCGCCCGACAGGACAAGAACAAGAACAAGGGCCCGACCTACCTGAGCTGCGCGCACGAGACCCTCGCCGTCAATCTCGCGATGGGCTACACGGTGATGACCGGCAAGATGCAGGCGGTGATGCTGCATACCGGCGTCGGCCTGCTGCAGGGCGCGATGGGCATCGATGCGGCCAAGCGCCAGGGCGTGCCGATGGTCGTCGTCTCCGGCGAGTCTCTTACCTACAGCGAGCAGGAAGGCTTCGAGCCCGGCCCGCAGTGGCAGGGCGTTCTGTCGGTCGTCGGCGGACCGCACAGCCTTGTCCAGAACATCACGAAATGGTCGCATCCGGTCAGCAGCCCCTACACGCTGCACGAACAGCTCGTCCGCGCCGGCGAGATGGCGCAGCGATCGCCCGCCGGTCCGGTTTACATGTCGGTGCCGATCGAGACGATGCTGCACGAATGGACGCCGCCGCAGGATCCGCGGAACGTGCCGCCGGCGCCGCGGCCCATGCCGCCCGAGGCCGACCTCGAGCGGGTGGCGGACATGCTGCTCAATGCGAAGGCGCCGGCGATCGTCGCCGAATCCATCGGCCGCGAGGCGGAAGGCTACGACGCGACGGTCGAGCTCGCCGAGCTGCTGTCGATCCCCGTCTCCGAGCCGGGCTGGATGGATTTCAACAATTTCCCGAAGGATCATGCGCTCTACCAGGGCATCGGCATGCAACCTTATCTGCAGGACGCGGACGTGATCCTGACGTTGCGGTCCCGCGTGCCGTGGATGCCGCCCAGCAACAAGCCGGCCAAGGCGACAATCGTCAATATCGACGAGACGCCGTTCCGACCGCATATGGTGCATCAGAGCCTGCAGGCCGATTTCTATCTCGAGGGCGATGCGGTCGCATCGCTGAAGGCGCTGGCGGCGCTGATCCGCGAGCGGGGCGTCGACAAGAAGGCCGTCGATGCCCGCCTGAAGAAATTCACGGCGCTGCACGACGAGCTGATGGCCGCGCGCAAGGCGGCCGTCGACGCGGCCCGGGCAAAGGCGACGATCTCGCCGGTCGCGCTCGCCGCCGCCCTCGGCGACGCCATGCCCGACGATGCGATCTATGTCGAGGAGACGATCACGCACCGCCGATTCCTTGTCGAGCATATCGCCTACAAGGGCCCGCAGAGCTTCTTCAGCGTCGCCTCCGGCGGTCTCGGGCAGGGGATGGGACTCGCGATGGGCGTCAAGCTCGCGCGCAAGGACCGGGTGGTGGTCATGCCGGTCGGCGACGGCTCTTTCATGTACAACCCGGTGACGCAGGGCCTCGCGCTGTCGCAGCACGAGGATATCCCTATCCTGATCGTGGTGTTCAACAACAAGGGCTATTCGGCGATGCGGAAGGAGCATCACGCCTACTATCCCGACGGCGTCGCGGCGGCGGACAATGCGTCCTACGGCCACACGATCACCGATTTCGACTATGCCGAGCTCGCGAAACCGTTCGGTTTCTACGGCAGGACGGTCGACAGGCTGGCCGATCTGCCGGGCGTGCTCGCCGAGGCCCGCGCGTCGGTGGAGGGTGGCAAGACGGCGATCGTGAACGTCATCCTCGACGACGGGCCGTCCGCCGGGCGCTGAACCCGCACCCTGCGGAAGGTGCGAACCGGGGCGTCCGCGCGGCGCCCCGAACGCGTTGACAGCCGCCCGGCCGCGCCTGTAAACACGGCCTCGCATACAGCGTGAAAAACACCGCTCCCGGCGGAGGGGTGGCCGAGTGGCTGAAGGCGCTGGTTTGCTAAATCAGTATACGGGTAACCGTATCGAGGGTTCGAATCCCTCTCCCTCCGCCAATTATCCGCAGTTTCTAGACGTTTTGCGGCGCTTCCGGGCTGTATTCCCATAATAGCTCCCCGATAGGGCGCGTGCTGCAGCCTCAGAAAAATTCCCCGAACCAAAAAGCCAAAACGGCTCAGTCTATACCCCACCCCTGGGTGTACACTCGCTTTGTCAGCTGGGACCCCGCATATCCTCCAGTAATACTATTTCAGACGAACGGATTCGTATTGGGCAAAAAGCTGCTGCAGTAACTGGTTTCGGGCCCTTCAGGGCTTTACGAGAAGATCCTGATTCTCCCCCACTGGATTGGTCCACCTGACCTGCCCCCACGTTTAGTACCATTGGTTAGTTTAGACTGTCTGTTGAGCGGCGAGTAGCCGGCAGCCTCCCGGGAGCGGAGGGCGGATCGCCTCGGTGAGGCGCGATGGTCTGCGGTGCGGGCGGCCTGTAGCCCAGCGAGCTGTGCGGCCTGTAGCCCAGCGAGCTGTGCGGCCTGACCGTGTTGTAATGCCTGCGCCATTGTTCGATCAGAACCCTGGCCTCCCGTAGCGTGTAGAAGATCTCCTCGTTGAGTAGCTCGTCGCGGAGCTTGCCGTTGAAGCTCTCGTTGTAGCCGTTCTCCCATGGTGAGCCCGGCTCGATGTAGAGCGTCTTCACACCGACCCTGGGCAGCCATTCCCTGACAGCTGTTGCCGTAAACTCGGAACCGTTATCCGACCGGATGTGATCCGGCGGCCCATGCCGAGTGAACA
>JAYQUR010000185.1:0-6859 GCA_038148075.1 Alphaproteobacteria bacterium
GAACTTGACCGTCTGGTTGCAGCGCACGCAGGGGATCGGCGTCTCGCCGCGCAGGTACGCGTCCGCGAAATCGTCGATCACATCCTCGCGGAACCGGGATTCGTAGTTCAGCACGTAATGCGGGATACCGACGGTCTCGGCCACCCGGCGCGCATCGAAGATGTCCTGGCCGGCGCAGCACGCCTTCTCGCGCTTCACCGCCTCGCCGTGGTCGTAGAGCTGCAGCGTCACGCCGACCACGTCGTAACCCTGCTCCTTCAGCAGCGCCGCCGTCACCGACGAGTCCACGCCGCCGGACATGGCGACGACGACGCGTGTCTCCGCGGGCGTTTTATCGATTCCGAGATCTATCCGGGGCGCGTTCATGGCGCGGAATATAGGGTATTGCGACTGGGCGGCAAGGAAGGTGTATGGTTTCCCCCCGAGAGGGAGAAAACGAACCGAATGCCAAAGACCCCCGACTATTTCCGAGACAAGACGATCTTCATCACGGGTGCCGCCAGCGGGATCGGCCGCGCGACGGCGCTGATCTTCGCCCGCGAGGGCGCGAACGTGATCTGCGCCGACATAGACGCGGCGGGCGCGGAGGCCGTCGCCGAAGAAGTGCGCAAGAGCAACGCGGGCGCGCTTGCCGTCGCCACCGACGTCACCGACCGCCCCTCCGTGGATGCCGCCATCGCCGCCGGCATCGACGCGTTCGGCGCCATCGACTTCCAGTTCAACAGCGCCGGTGCGGCGGGCAAGCGCTCGACCTTCCTCGACATCGACCCGGAACTGTGGCGGCGCACCTACGCGCTCAACGTCGACGGCGTCTTTCACTGCATGCAGGCGGTGCTGCCGCACATGCTGGAGCGCGGCCATGGCGTCATCGTCAACGTTGCCAGCATGGCCCATCGCCGCGGCGGTCCCGGCCATTCGACGCACTATGCCTCCGCCAAGGGCGCGGTCGTGACGCTGACCATGGGAGTCGCCCGCGAGTTCGTAACCCGCGGCATCCGCGCGCTATC
Organism: Alphaproteobacteria bacterium; assembly: GCA_038148075.1. Lineage (GTDB taxonomy): Bacteria > Pseudomonadota > Alphaproteobacteria > MPNO01 > UBA830 > JAYQUR01. The sequence goes on from JAYQUR010000185.1 coordinate 1,008, forward strand.
GATCTCGCCGGGCCCCATCGACACCGCCTTCCAGGCGATCTCGTCGGAAGAGCTGAAGCAGCGCATGATGGAAGACGTGCCGATGAAACGCTTCGGCACGGCGGACGAGATCGGCGAGATGGTGCTGTTCATGTGCTCCGACGCCTGCGAGTTCATGACGGCGGACACGGTCTACATCAACGGCGGCGGCGGGTTCCGCTGACGCCATAAGAAACGAAAGTGGGAGAGGACAGATGAAACCGAGAGCCCTGGGCGCCTGCGAGATCGCACCGGTTGTCGAAAGCATCATGCCGTTCAGGACGCCTGCCGACATGTATCCAGACGTCACGGACGAGATGGTCGAGAAGCACATGCACTGGATGGCGCCCGATTATTTCGACACCGACAGCGGCAAGATGCTGTTCGCCTTCCAGAGCTACGTCGTGAAGACGCCGCGGCTTAACATCCTGGTCGACGCCTGCATCGGCGAGGACAAGGAGCGCCCGGGCCGGCCGCACTGGCACCGCCAGAAGACGCCGTGGCTCTCGAACCTCGGCGCCGCCGGCATGACTCCCGACGACATCGACATCGTGATGTGCACGCACCTTCATATCGACCATGTCGGCTGGAACACGCAGCTCAAGGACGGCCGCTGGGTGCCGACCTTCCCCAACGCGCGCTACGTGTTCTCGGAGAAGGAATACCGCCACTGGGAATCGATGCTCGGCAATTCCGAGATCGGCGACAACGTGTTCAACGATTCCGTCCTGCCCGTCGTCGAGGCGGGCCGCGCCGACCTGGTGCGCGACGACCACGAAATCGACCACGGCATCGTGCTCGAGCCGACGCCGGGCCACACGCCGGGCCACGTCGCGCTCAACCTGCAGAGCGGGGGCGATACGGCGCTGTTCACCGGCGATCTGTTCCACCATCCGCTGCAGGTCTACGAACCGGACCTCTCCAGCGGGCTGTGCACCGACCAGGACCTGTCGCGCAAGAGCCGCTACGATTTCTGCGGCAAGTATGGCGACACCGACGCGCTCGTGATCCCGGCGCATTTCACCGGTACGACCTGCGGGCATATTCGCACCGAGGGGGACAAGTGGCGGTTCGACTTCGTCGAGGAATAGGCTGACCTGATTTGACCGCTCCCAAGGCACCCGCACCGGGTGCGCTCTTCGCCTGCGTTCTCGCCTCGATCACGGCGATCGCGCCGCTGGCGCTGCACATGTTCTTTCCGGCCGTCCCCGACGTGAAGGCGCATTTCGGCGTCGACGAGGCGATGGCGCAGCTCACCCTCAGCGTACCGTTGTTCACGATGGCGTTCATGACGCTCGCCTACGGGTCGCTGTCCGACCGGTTCGGCCGACGGCCGGTGCTGCTGGGCGCGATCTCGCTGTTGGTCGCGGGCAGCCTCGCGTGCGCGCTCGCGGATTCGATCTGGGTGCTGATTGCGGGCCGCGTGCTGCAGGCGGCCGGCGGCGCGGGCGGAATCGGTCTTGCGCGGACCATCGCGCGCGACGTCTACGGCACCGAGAAGCTCGTCAAGGTGATCGCTTACCTCACCATGGCCTATACGCTCGGCCCGATGCTGGCGACGCCGCTCGGGGGGCTGCTGATCGAACTGTCCGGCTGGCGCGCGCTGGTGACGACAGCCGCGGGGATCGGCCTTATCCTCCTCCTGCTGACGTGGTTCGTAATGTACGAGACGCATCCGACGGGCGGCAGTGGCGCGGGCGGCGGGCGGATCAGTCCGGTTCGCGATTTCCTGACGTTGATGGGGAACCTGCGCTTCGCCTCGTTCGTCCTGCAATCGGGGTTCAGTTCGGGCGCGTTCTTCGCGATGGCATCGGCGAACGCGTTCCTGCTGACCGAGTACCTGCAACGGCCGGCCTCGGAGTACGGGCTTTACTTCCTGTTCGTCCCGGCGGGATTCATCGTCGGCAACTTCGTCTCGACCCGTCTCAGCAGCCGCATATCGCTCGAAGCGATGGTGGCGATGGGCGCGACGCTGCTGATCGTCACGGTGGCGGCGCAGGCCGGTTTCATCGCCGCCGGGATCGTGACACCCATGGTCCTGTTCCTGCCGGGTCTGTTCATCACCTTCGCGCAGGGTCTTGCCCTGCCGAACTCCCAGTCCGGCGCGATCATCGAGGCGGGGGCCTTGGCGGGCACCGGCGCGGGCATCGGGGTCTTCATGCAGATGATGGGACCGGCCAGCTTCACCCAGATCTACGGGCTGATCGCCGACGGCACGCCGACGCCGATGACGATCGCGGTCTGCACCAGCGCGGCGATCTCGTTCGCCTTCGGGATCATTCCGTTCCTGACGCGCCGGCGTGCGGCGCGCAGATAGCGGTCCCGGAGCGGGTCAGGCGGCCTCGTCGCCGCTCTCCAGCTCGCGTTGCAGGTCGACCGCCGCTTCGCTCGTCTCGACGAGCCTCTCCACGATGCGGCCGAGCAGACGGAATTCCTCCGCCGTCAGGCCGCCGAACTCGACGTCGTTCACCTGCCGCTGCCATGGCGCAAGTGCCTCCAGCCGCGCCCGCCCCTCCGGTGTGACGGCGAGGATGATGCGGCGCTTGTCGGCCGGGTCCTGCGTCTTGGTGACGAGGCCCATCTCCTGCAGCTTGCGCGTCGTGTTGGTGATGAAGCCGACCGACACGTGCAGATGCTCGGCCAGCGTCTTGACGTTGACGTCGCCGTCGGCGCTGAGCCGCGCGATCGAGATCAGGATCGTGTATTCGATTCCGGCGAGGCCGATGCGCCGCGCATGGCCGTCGCGGATCGCCTCGTGGCGGGCGTTGAAGGCGAAGAAATCGTGGACGAGCTTGCGGAAATCCTGATCCGAGCCGCCGGCCAGCAGCTCGCGCCGCGAGACGGTGAGCGGCGTGCCGTCGCCGTCCGCCTGGCCGCGGACATCTTCCTTATCGATTGCGTCGAGCGGCATTCCGGCGTCCCGTTTCGTCTGACTTCGTCGGCGAAAGATTCCGTTTCTCAAAATAGTATACTTAGTATAGTATTTTTCCTGCAAGCAATTTTGGCCAAGCCATTTCACGGAGGGAGCAGGGTCATGGCGAAGACGGGCGCACAACATCTGGAATCGCTGCGCGACGGGCGCGAGGTATATCTCAACGGCAAGAAGGTCGACGACGTCACGACGCATCCGGCGTATCGCAACGCCGTCGCGGCGGCCTCGTCGCTATACGACTTTCAGGCGGACCCCGAGCATATCGACTACATGACCTTCGAGAGCCCGACGTCGGGCGAGCGGGTCAACCGTTGCTGGCAGCTCACCAAGTCATACGAAGAGCTGGTGACGCGCCGCAAAGCCATCGAGGGCTGGTCGCGCCTGTCGGGCGGCTGGCTCGGCCGCTCGCCGGACCATATTGCGTCCTCGATGGTCGGCCAGGTAATGGGGCTCCCGGTCTTCGAAAAGCACTCGCCGGAACGCGCCAAGGCACTCTGGAACTATTTCGAGTGGGCGCGCGACAACGACGTCTACATGACCTACGTGATCATCAATCCGCAGGCCAACCGGGGCAAAAGCACGGGCGAACAGCAGGACGAACACTTCGCCACCGCCGTCGTCGACGAGGATTCGGAAGGCATCACGGTGCGCGGCGCCAAGATGCTCGGCACCGGATCCATCATGGCGAACGAGGTTCTGTTCGCGAACATCCAGCCGCTCAAACCGGGCGAGGAGAAATACGCGATCTCCTTCGCCATTCCGATGAACGCCAAGGGCCTGAAGATCCTGTCGCGGCGTTCCTACGAGGAATCGGCCAACAGCTCGTTCGACTATCCGCTTTCCTCGCGGTTCGACGAGAACGACGCGCTGATCTATTGCGACGACGTGAAAGTGCCGTGGGACCGGGTGTTCATCTACAAGGATACCGACACGGCGCGCGCCCAGTTCCAGGACACCTACGCGCACTACATGCAGAACTATCAGGCGATGACGCGCCTGATGGTGAAGATGCAGTTCCAGATCGGCGTCGCGCGGCGCATCTGCGAGACTATCGGCACGGTAGGCATGCCGCCGGTCGCCGAAAAACTCGGACACATGGCGGCGCAGGCAGCGATGGTCGAGGGGCTCGTCTACGGAATGGAGTCCGGCGGCGGCATGTTCAACGGCTACTACGTGCCGGATCGCAACCTGATGTACACCGCACAGGTCCTGACCCAGCAGCTCTATCCCGAATTCGTCACCGCGATGCGGGAGCTCGCGGGCGGCGGCCTGATCATGCTGCCGTCGTCGGTCGAGGATTTCGCCGACCCGGACCTCAACCGCTACATCAACGCGACCCAGAAGTCCGCCATCGGCTCGTCCGAGGACAAGGTGAAGTTCATGAAGCTCGCCTGGGATGCCATCGGCTCCGAATTCGCCAGCCGCCATACCCAGTACGAGATGTTCTATGCCGGCGCCCAGTTCGTCACGCGCGCGCACGCGTTCCGCACCTACGATTGGGAACGCTCCTCGGACCTGGTGGACTCGATCCTCGACAAGTACAGCCTGCAGGATGCGCTGGCGGAGAACGTGAGCAAGATCGCCGCGGAATAGGCGATATTGATCTGGATCAGGGCGGCCCGTCCCGCGGGCCGCCTCAATCTCTCGTAAAGCCGAAAATTCAGGGGAAATTCGTCATGGCCGACACGGACACGCTGGTTAAGGAGCACTCGCCGAGCACCGATCTCGATCCGTTCTCGAAGGAATGCATTGTCGATCCGTATGGCTGGAACGGCGATTTCCGCGACACCGGCGACATGGTCTGGCTCTCGAAATATCAACTCTGGGGCACCGGCAAGTACGATCTTGCCAAGGAAATTCTGGGCGACCCGGCAACCTTCTGCTCCGGCTACGGCGTGGGACTGACGAATTTCCATAAGGAAAAGCCGTGGCGGCCGCCGAGCAAACTGCTCGAAGCCGATCAGCCGGAACACACCCCGCGGCGCGAAGTGGCCGACGATTCCATGGCGCATTCGCGTCTCCGCGCCTACCGGCCGATTTTCGACGAGGTGGCGGCAAAGCTGGTCGACGGCCTCGTCGAAAAGGGCGAATTCTGCGGTATGGAGGATGTCGCCCAGCCATACATTCTTAAGGTCTTCCCTGACGCCGTCGGCCTCAAACCGGAAGGGCGCGAACGCCTCCTCGCCTACGGCAACATGGTGTTCAACGGCTTCGGCCCGCTCAACGACATCTTCCACGAATCGACCGCGGCCGCGGACGAGGTCGTCGACTACATCATGAAATGCTGCCTGCGAGAGGAGCTCGACGAGAACGGGCTCGGCATGGTGCCCTATCGTGCCGCGGACGCGGGCCATATCCAGCCGGACGAGGCGCTGTTCATCGTGCGCTCGATGCTGTCGGCAGGCCTCGACACCACGGTGTATGCCATCGGCAACGCGCTGAACTGCTTCGCGACCCATCCGGGCGAATGGCAGAAGCTGCGCGAGGAACCCAAGAAGATCCGCAACGCGATCGAGGAAGTCCTGCGGTACGATTCGCCCTTCCAGGCGCTGTTCCGCACCACGACCCGCGAGGTCGAGATCGGCGGAAAACGGGTCGGCGACAAGGAGAAGGTGCTGATCCATCTCGGCGCCGCCAATCGCGACCCGGACGCATGGGACGATCCCGACACGTTCAATGTCGACCGCAACGCGGCAGCCCATCTCGGCTTCGGCTTCGGTATCCATGACTGCATGGGCCAGGCGATAGCGCGGCTCGAAATGCTGGCGCTTTTCACCGAGCTTGCGAACCGCATCGAGAAGATCGAACCGGCCGGCACGGCTGTCCGCGCGCTGAACAATACGCTGCACGGCTTCGAGACGCTGCCGCTGAAGGTGACCGGGGCTTAGAATCGCCCCGGGCG